>NZ_CDWWXA010000195.1:0-3213 GCF_977971845.1 Frankia sp. CeCAU1
CATCAGACGGCCTGTCCGAAGCCGACATCGCCCCCTACCGCTCGGGAGCGAAGAAAACCGTCGGCGCCTACCTGAAACGGCTCGCGGCAAACCCGGACGCCAAAGCGACCAACGCCACCAAGGAAAAGGCGGCCGCGGACGATCTCATCTACCTCGGCGCCGACGGCAAACACCACCTGACCCCCAAGGGCAAGTACATCGCGGCCGCACTCGCGCAGCCCAAGACGAAGCTCGCGCCCCTCGCCGGCAAGAAAGCCACCGGAAAAGAGCCGCTGACCACGTTCGGCGAGCTGAAAAGCTACATCAGCGGCCTGTCGAAGAAGGCGACCTGGAATGATTCGCAGAAACAGGCGGCGTACTGGTATTCTGGTCTATCCGCGACCAGCCTGAACAAGGAACTCCGCGACGGCAGGAATCCGGCGTCCATGCCGGACGCGCAGAAGATAGACGATCTTGATGCCGCGTTCGCCGCGGCCCCACCTGTCGACCGGCCGCTGGTTGTCCGCCGAGGCATCCACGACTTCACCGGAACATTCGGGACGGATCTGAAACCCGGGGATCTGTGGACCGACAAAGGTTTCATGTCAACGTCCATCAACCAGACAACCCCGGAAGACTACTCTGGATCCGGCGGGGCTATTGTCACCCTGAACATTCCGCCAGGCGTCCGCGCTATCGGCATCATGCCGCCGTCCCCACCGAACCTGAAATCCCAGTTCTCCAGTGAATCCGAGCTTCTCCTTCCCCGCAATTCGACACTCCGGATCAAAAGTGTTACAGTTGATTCCTCGGGTCGACGTCGTATCGAGGCCGACCTTGTCGTCAAGGGGAATACCAGTGGAGCAGCCACACCAGCAGGGTCAGCGGCCGTCGGAGGAGTGGGCGGACCGGTTCATCTGGGGTCCGGGGGACCTGCAGCCAGTAGCGTCGGAGGAGGACATCCCGGAGCCGGTGGTGGGATCACGGGCGGACCGGGAACGGCAGGGCCGTCGAAACTAGCCCAGCTCGCGGGCGGGAAGAAGACCCACCAGTTCTTCCCGGACAAGCCGGGAAGCAAGAACAACGGCCACTTCGTCGAGCAAATCTATGGCGCCCCGGGCATTCCGCCGACGACGATCCCACCGGACGCCGTGTACGGCCAGCAGGCCGTGGAGAAGCACATGGCTTCCCACATGGGCAAGGCCAGTTTCAGCCCGGCGTCGAAGACGGCGACCCTGCAATACACCACCCCCGTCTACAAGGCGACGAACGCCGCGTTGCGTAAGGGCGGGCCGCTGAGCAGTTCGCAGCAGCAGATGGTCGACGGTCTCGACGCCGCACTCCAGAACATCCCACCACTCGACAAGCCGATCATCGCCCACCGGGGAATCCGCAACTTCACGCAGATCTTCGGTGAGCCGCAGGTGGGCATGGCGATCGTCGACGAGGGCTTCATGAGCACCACGGCGAACCCCAACATAGCCTCACATTTCGCGACGAAGCACGGCCACGATGACGCGACGATCGTCAACGTGACGATCCCGGCCGGCGCGCGGGCGGTGAGCATCATGCCCCCGTCGCCGCCGAACCTGCCGACAAGCGCATCATGGGAGCGGGAGGTCCTCCTACCCCGAGGCTCGACACTGCGCATCACGAGGATCTCCTACGATGCGAACGGGGTCCGGCATGTCGAGGCGACCGTCGACCTAGGAGAAGCCACCAATGCCTAAACGCCCGACACTCAACTCGCTGCGGCGGCGTAGCCATCCCACACAGGCCGAACCCGACCATCCCACACAGGCCGAGGTCGACGAGTGGGAGGAGCGGTTCGGCTGGGAGCCGGGTGATGTAGACGTCCTCCCCCCCGGCACGCCCGCACCGCCCCCGGACCTCGGCCAGGCCAACAAGGGCACGTAGCCGCCGCCACCACTTCGACCGCCCCGCCACCCGCGGGATTCGCGCACTTCTGCCCTGAGGTGACCCATGGCCGCCCTCGGGCAGAAGTGCGCGGCTATCACCCTCAAGGGCCTGCCCTGTAAGAACAAGACCCGCCCCGGCTCCCCGTACTGCGGGGTCCACAAGAACTACCACGGCGGCGCGACGTCGAAGGCCGTCTCGGCTCCGAAACTGGCCACGCTCGCGGAGAAGTCGAAGAAGGCCAAGGCCGCCCCCATGGTCGCCCAGCCGATACAGGCACCGAGCCCGCCCGCCGCCGTAGGATCCCCAGCTGCTTTCGATATCGCCCCCTACCGCTCGGGAGCGAAGAAAACCGTCGGCGCCTACCTGAAACGGCTCGCGGCAAACCCGGACGCGCGGGCGCAGACCAGGACCAGATCGGCCGCGGCCACAGACGGCCTGATCGTCATCGACGCTGCGGGAACGGCGACTCTCACCCCGAAGGGCCACCAGATCGCTGGCGCGCTCGCGACCAAAACCCCGCCGAAGCTGGCGCCCCTCGCTGGGAAGAAAGCCACCGCCCCGGCAGGGCCGCTGCCGGCCGGTGTGGCGGCCAGCCAGAACGCACCCAAGCCCGCCCCGGCCGGCGCCCCGCCGCCCCTGCTCGTACCTGGCGCCATCTACGGCATGAACAGTGTGATCGACTACATGACAGGCCACTCACAGAAAGCGTCCTACAGCCCACAGCACAAGCAGGCGACCCGGACCTACACGACCCCTGTCTACCGGGAAATCAACGGAAGCCTACGGAAGGGCTCGTACGCGTCTCCCGCGGCGAAACAGGCGGTAGCCGGCCTCGACTCGGCGTTTCAGGCAACCCCACCACTCGACAAGCCGATTGTCGTACATCGAGGGGTCCGCTACTATCGTGAGGTCCTCGGTGACCTTACGGTTGGCGAAACAATCCACGACCAAGGATTTATGTCAACCTCGGTCGACCGGAACCAGGCATACTACTACACGACGAAACGCGGCAACATCAGTAAAGCCGCCTTCTTCAACATCACCATTCCGCCGGGAGCGCGGGCACTCAGCATCCTCCCGCCGTCCCCGCCGAACCTGCCCCCCAAGTACGGCACCGAACACGAAGTCCTCCTACCCCGAGGCTCCTCCCTCAGGATCGACCGGATCGTTCGCAACGACCAAGGCGTCAGCTTCGTCGACGCCACCGTGGTCACCGGCGCAGATAACTGACCGCCTCCGCCCCACACCGCCCAGGCCGGGAGCCTGACCGCGGCGCCCGCACCACACCCCGAGCGAGGTCACCATGACCCGCAT
>NZ_CDWWXA010000195.1:3693-6334 GCF_977971845.1 Frankia sp. CeCAU1
CCTCTGCGATCAGCGGCTACATGGGGACCGCGACGAAGCTGGAGCAGCTCGACCAGGGCGACGGGTCGCAGGCCGCCCGGTCGATGCTCGGGAACCTTGCGCGGGCCCTTGAGGTCGCCGTGGACGAGCTGCCGCCGGACCGGTGAACCTCGAATCGCTGCCGCTGTCTCCGAAGCAGATCCGGGCGATCGTCGCGACCCGCCACACCCGACTCACGATCATGGACGGTGCGGTCCGGTCCGGGAAGACCCTGTCCTCGCTGGTCGCGTTCCTCCTCGCACTGAACGAGACGGCCGACCGCACGGGCCTCAATCTGATCATCGCGCGCACCCTGCAGACCGCGGAACGGAACCTGATCGAGCCGCTGCAGGACGAAGCCCTGTTCGGCCCGATCGCCGCGCACGTCCACCACACCCGCGGGTCGACCGTGGCGACGATCCTCGGCCAGACCGTTCACATCGTCGGCGCCTCCGACTCCCGTTCCGAGGGACGCATCCGAGGCGCCACCGCAAAGATCATCCTCTATGACGAGCTGGCCCTGTCGCCGGAAGCCATGTTCCAGCAGGCGCTCGCCCGTCTCAGCCTCCCCTACAGCAGGCTGATCGGCTCGACGAACCCGGACTCGCCCGGCCACTGGCTCCGGAAAAAGTTCCTTCTTCGTGCCGATGAGCTCGGCGACGGCCTCGCGCACTTCCACTTCACGATCGACGACAATCCCAGCCTCGACCCGTCATACGTCGAAGCCCTGAAACGGGAGTACGTCGGCCTCTGGTACGCCCGGTTCATCGAAGGCCGATGGATCATGGCGGAAGGCGTCGTGTACGACATGTGGGACGAGACCCGCATGGTCGAAGACACCATCCCGACGATCACCAGGTGGATCGGTACGGGCGTCGACCACGGCCAGGTAAACCCGTTCGCGGCGATCGTCGGAGGGATCGGTACCGACCGGCGGATCCACCTCGTCCGCGAATACCGGTACGAGTCGAAAATGCACCGTCGGCAGAAGACGGATGCCGAGTACTCGCAGGCGTTGCAGGAGTTCCACGCGACCACCCCGATCCCGGGCACCGAGCTGCGCGGGGTGCGGCCGGAGTACATCTGCGTCGACCCGTCGGCTGCGTCGTTCGTGACGCAGCTGTACCGCGACGGCGTCAGCAACGTGATGAACGCCGACAACGCGGTGCTCGACGGCATCCGCATGGTCGCGTCGCTCATGGGCCAGGACCGGATCCGGGTCCACCGCTCGTGCCGCGGCTTCATCGACGAGGTCGGCTCGTACTCATGGGACGACGAGGCGTCGGAGCGTGGCGAAGAGAAGCCGGTGAAGACCGAGGACCACAGCTGTGACGCCGTCAGGTACCTGATCAAGACAACTGAGCCGCTGTGGCATGGGCCGCTCCGCGAACCCCTCCAGCAGGCTGCCTGACCAGATCCGCGAGGTGAGCATGCCCGCCGTTCCAAAGCCGAAATGCTCAGCCACGACTCTCAAGGGCACGCGGTGCAAGAACAACGCCAGGGTCGGCGAACCGGTGTGCGGGGTGCACGCGAAGGCCAAGAAGGGCCTGTCGGGAGGGCAGAAACTCGCGGACCTCAAAGCCGCGTCGAAGGCCCCCGCGAAGAAGTCGGTCAAGGCAACGGCTGGGAAGGTGCCGGCCGTGGGTGCGAAGAAGCCGTCGACCGCGGCGAAGGTTCCGGCGTCCCCGCCAGCCAAGACCACCCCCGCACAGTCCAAGGTCACCCCCGTCGCGCCGAAGCTCCCGCCGCCGTTGCTCGACCTCCGAGGTTCGGCGCACGTGAACGAGCTCGCCCTACTCGGTATCAACCCATCCACGATCATGGCGGACGTCGACAAGTCCATCGGCTACGAGGCGTATCAAGCCGAGTTCAAGAAGCGTAAGCCGCTGGCCGTCGCGAACGCGGAACTTGCACGCCGCGCTCGGTACGCAGCCCAGGTGACCGAGCATCACGAGGCCGTGGGGCGTCTCATCGAGAAGGGCAGCGGCGACTACCCGTTCGACCACGCCATGGCCGAAGCGGTCACCGTCCATCCCGACGGGTCGGTGACGGTCGGCGGTGAGAAGTTCGACGCGAAAAGCCTGGCGGTCGCGCAGATGCTCACCGACAAGCCTCTCACCGACGCCGAGATTGGCAAGCTTCTCGGTATCGATGACTGGCAGGTCAACGACTATCTCGGCAAGTCGCCCCTCGGGTCGCTCCTCGTACGCACTTTCACGCAGACAGGTGTCTCGAATTTCGGCTCCGGCAAGGAGGTGGGAACGGTCCGGTGGCGGATCGGGCTCACGCAGTCTCCGGGCCTCTCGGGCTGGGACGCAGACAACCGGACGCGGAAGCAGGCGAGGGCGTTGAAGGCCCTGCGCGCACACACCCAGCCGTTGATCAAGTTCGGATGACCGGCCCGACCGAGCATGCCGCCCAGCAACGCCACCAGCAGGAGCAGGAAGCCCACGCGGCTGCCCGCGCACGGAAAGCCGCCGCGCGAAAGGCACGAGACCGCCAGGCCAGGCAGAAGGCCCGTGCAGCCGCAAACGTCCGGGCACGCACCCTTGACCATCTTCTCGCCCGCGAACGGGTCGACGTGGCCCGGCTGGTCGGCCGCCGCCGCGCAGAGCTGGCCCGA
>NZ_CDWWXA010000195.1:6689-7624 GCF_977971845.1 Frankia sp. CeCAU1
TGAGAGGACCTGATGGCCGAGAACCGTGCCCGGAAGAGGGCGATCCGCGCCCGCATGGCCGAGACCGGTGAGCCGTACACCGTGGCGATGCGCGCAGTCGACGCCGAACACGCACGAGGAGAGGCCGTGACCACCCACCACACCCGCCCGGTCGAGATCGACGCCGTCCACTGGACCGGCAGCAACCGGGCCGAGCTCGAAGAGCTGGCGGGGAATCCGGTGACGGTGCAGCCGGACGGTGGGGCGATGTTCTGGGGCCCGGCCGGGTCGGTGTGGATGCTGGCCGGGTCGTGGCTGGTGCGCCGCGGCGACCAGGTCGAGGTCCTCGACGATGCGACGTTCACCGCCCGCTACGAACCGGCCGATTATGACTCTGAGTAACCGACTTCGGGTATCGACCCCGCGCATGAAGATCACAACTTTCACGTAGCGTGACATCGGAGGCCCGGCGTGCCGCTGCCGACCGGTGGAAACACCCCCTGGCCCCCGCCCCACCTCACCGCGCCGTTCACGGAGATGGAGCGGCTCGCCGCCTGGTGGCTCGGAGACCCGGAGAAGCTCTCCGCGGTCTACGGCGGCACCGCGATGGCCCGCTCCAGCGAGCACAGCTTCGACCGTCCCGCCCAGTACCGCGGCGGTGTCGTCGGCGCGGTCGCCCGGTGGTTCTGGGGCCAGCCCGCTTCGCCTCAGCAGCAGCGCACCAAGGTCCACGTGCCGTTGGCGAGCGAGATCGCCGCCGCCTCCGCCGACCTTCTGTTCTCCGGGGCGATCACCGTCACTTGGGGCGATGAAGACACCCGCCGCGCCGAACGTGACGCCGCCGTCCAAGACGCCCAAGACCTCGCCGACCAGCAGGCCGCCGACGACCACGCCACCGCCCTAGACGAAGCCGGCATCGACCCGACCGAACCCGACCCGCTCACCGGCCTGCCCCC
>NZ_CDWWXA010000196.1:0-6748 GCF_977971845.1 Frankia sp. CeCAU1
GCGGGTGGCGCGGGGGGTTGCTGTGGCATCGCGGCGAGCTGACGTCGCACCTCAGCTACCTGCTCCTCAAGCGCCCGGATTCTGGCCTGCTGGCGCTCCAAGGCTCCTTGCTGGCCGACGAGAGCTACCTGCTGTGCGCGTAGCAGGTCGAACAGCAGACCGATGTTTGTGGGCCCGTCCAGCTGCGTGGGGAGCTCCAGCAACTCCGCCAGCACATCCGGAACATCCCCTAGCGCGACGCTGTTACTCCACAACGACGCGACGGCGGGCATCTCGGTGCCCGCCGTCGCGGTCAAGGGAGAGGGGATCAAAGCCAGATACGACCAGACGACGGTCCGATGACGGTGGCGGTCAGGTTGTCCCGCAGTCCCCAGCGCTTAGCGGCGGCCAGGAGTGCGTCGGCGGCAACGCGCACTCTGCCGGTCGCGAGCGCGGCCGTGACAGCGGTGGCGTCCACGACACGTTGTAGTCCGTCGGAGTACAGCAGCAGCCGCATGGCCGGTCCGAGGACCCGCACCTCATCGATCGCGCCGTCCTGCACGGTGCTGGTGACCATGTGATCGAACCCTGCGGCGATCCGGGTCATCCAGGGGTCCCGGCCGGGCTGGCGGAACTTTTCTCCGAGCGTGCGGTCCTGGGTGACCTGCCCCAGGGTTCCGCCCGGACGCAGCACGTAGGCCCAGACGTCCCCAGTCCACGCGACCACGGCGCCACCGGCGAGCCGATGCGCCACCGGCGAGCCGATGCGGCATCGGACAGGCGATGACCATCACCGCGTCGTCACGCTGCCCGGGTGCTGCGTCGGTGTACTCCCGCAATGCGGCCTCGCGGGCGGCGACGAAGCCGCCGTACGGCCCGCGCTGGACGCGAACCGGGGGCGGCCACCAGGACCGTTCCCGGGAGAACGGACATCGGTACCCCGGCAGAGCTGCTCTGCCGGGGTACCGACGGGTCGGTCAGGTGCAGTACCCGGTTTCGTCGCTACGCACGGCCCGCCGGTCGTCGTACGCGACGACGTACGGCTCGACGTGCTCGCACTCGCCGATCCGGTCGAAGATGAGCCGGTAGAGACGTGAGGCGTTCTGCACAGGCGTGGAGCTCCTATAGGGGTGAGGTTGGACGGCCGGCCATCCCCATCCCAGGCAGCGCCTTTTCGGTGTTCTGGGTTCGGGTCCGGTTACCCCAGGGTGATCATGCTGGAGACTGGTCGTCCCTGGTCGTCCCTGGTCGGGCACCCAGAGGTAGTCGCCGATGTCCGATGACGGCCACTTGAGGTAGTGCCTGTTGCCGTAGCTCGCGACCGCATTTCCGTGGCTGACGCAGAGCTTGGAGGTCTGGGGTGAATCGAGGAAGCATCCCCACTCAACCCTCTCCTCGATGGAGGCGAACGCCTCGTTCGGGGTCACACCCGGGAACACGATGCTGGCGGGCCGCCCGTCGAACAGACGCAGATGTGTTGCCCCGTCTGCGCTACCGAAGAGGATCATTCGTGCGATGCGATTATCTCCGAGCGGGGGGCGACTTCCCAACGATGGATCATGATTGATCGGATGCGTCTCCAGAGCGGGAACGCGGTGCAGCATCGGGCCCACAGAGACGGCGGCCTCCGGCATCACGCCGGCAAACGAACCGATCCGTTGGAACCGTATCCTGTTATGTCCAGGGACCGTCAGGAACTCCTTCGCGCAGCGAATGATCATGCGGAGAGTTACGCCGCCGCGCTGTGTTTCGGATGCTCGGACAGGCTTGTCGATCTCGCCTTCCATGAAGGTGGCGGCAGCGGAAAGAGTCGAGAAAGACCGCATGATTACTCTCTTCTTCGCAGCACGAAAGTCGATGACTTGGGCGATCGGGACGCAATCCGGTGATAAAATGCGCACCATGAGTTCGCTGCCCGGAGCAGAAGAAATCGAAGACCTACACAAAAGGCATGCGCCGACGCCGGAAGCGTTTGAGCTCGTCTACACGCATTGCCGAATCGTTCAGGAGATCGCCGAGCAGCTACTGCCGAGTCGGAGCGCGGCGGATCGCATAGACCCGGCGCTGGTACGCGCGGGGTGCCTGCTCCACGACATCGGGGTGTACCGGCTATACGACGTGAACGGGAATCTCGATCACGGGAATTACGTCAAGCACGGTGTACTCGGATATCAGGTCTTGAGGGACGAGGGTTTTGGCGAGGAACTTTGCCGGTTCGCGTCATGCCACACGGGAGTGGGTCTCACCAAGGAAGACATACGCCTTCAGCGTCTTCCTCTGCCACCCGAAGATTACGTTGCGTCGACGACGGATGAGCGTCTGGTCATGTACGCGGACAAGTTTCATACGAAGACTGATCCGCCGAAATTTCTGTCCTGCTCGGCCTACCGTAGGCAGGCCCGGCGTTTCGGCGAGGACAAGGTCAGAAAATTCGACTCTCTCGCCTACGAGTTCGGGCACCCGGATCTGCGGTGCCTGGCCGAGAGATACGGTTTTGATCTTGTCGGGTAATCGAGGCCGACCCGTTTCTCTTTCCGGAGTTCTGGCTACACTATCGACCCATCCTTCGATGCAGTCTTCTGCGTGTGTCCGGCGGGGGCTCCCTCCCCCCGCCCTTGCATTTAATAGAATACCACACATGTAAGCTGCGGAAGCGTGTTTCTGCGGATGCCCCCTCAGCGGCCGGGGTGAACGTGTTTGCGGTGTCCAGACGGATCGGCACCCGGGAAACGGGGATGGTGCGGCCGCCCCTGGACGCCCTGGCGCGACGTGCGGGGCGGGGAGACAGCCTGGCAAGGATTCCTGTCCGAAGGATGACGCTTCTCGCAGGTGTTTTCCCGGTGGTGACGCGGACGCCAGACGTGCCGGTGGCGCTGGTGCCGGTATCCGCCGCTGCGGTCGGGTCTGCCACGCCAGCGGTTCCCGGGAGGGTCAGCGGCCTGATCCCCGCCGGTTGTTCATGAGCGTGAGGACGTCGCCGGCGCGGTACAACCTTCCCTGCCTCGGCTGCAGGGGGCTTGCGTTGACCGTGTCGTGGACGGTCTTCCTGCTGACGGGGCGGCCGTCGGGCCAGGCGGCCCGGTTCGCGAATCCGCCGAGGGTGACCAGTTCGTCCGGATGACCGCCATAGATGATCTTCGGGGGTGGATTCTTGCGGGGCTGGGAGGCAACCCACTTCGCCACCTCGTCGGCGTCGTAGGTCTTCAGCCGCCGGCCGGGAGCGCCGTTCGCCCGCGGCCGGCTGCCCACTGGTTTCGGGAACGTCGGATCAGGTAGCCAGTTGACCCGGACCGACGACACCGCCCGACCGTGCCGTTCGGCGATCTCCTCGGCGGTGACTTGCTCTGCCATCCTCCGGCCTCCTACTCTGGAGCCGGCTCTATGGGAGCGGCTCCCCCGGCGCGGACCCTCTGCGGGGTTCGGGGGTGGCGGCGTGCCCCCGGTTTGGGTGCGCTCAGGCTGGTGTTCACCACCCCCATAGAGATTTCATAGAATGCCACGTCTGGGTGAGGAGTCTGCTGGTCGGTGGACAGATCCGAGCCTTTCTCCGCTTCAGATTCAGAGAAGGATCCGACCGAGCCTGTGCGGCTGGGAATCGTGGCCGCGGCCTGGCTGGCCAAGAACAATCCACAGCTGGAGGCCCACCCCGCCCGAGCCGCGATCCTCGTCGAGGCGACCGAGCATCGCCAGTTGGGCGACCAGTTCCTTGGGCCGGTTGAGCAGCGGGGTGCCGGATAGATCGAGCACCATCCCGTCGGCGGCGACGATCGGGGCGGCGAGCGCCGCGAGCGCCTTCGTCCGGTTCGCTTTCGCTTCCTTGCCATCCTGGCCCTCGTCGTGAATGAGTCCCCGCAGCCCGTGCGCGGCGAGGGTAGCCACCCAGGGGTGCAGGGTGTCAGCGGGTCGGGTCTTGTCGACGGTGCCGAGCGCGGCGGTACCAATGATGACGATGTCACTGCTGGCGGGAATCGGGCGGGGGGTGCGACCGGTGGCCACATGTACCCGCATGTCAGGGAAGAATCGGGCAATCTCCTTTCGCCAGTTCTCGGTCAGGGAGGGTTGGCAGACCACTACCGCTGGTAGCGCCCCGTCGACAGCGAGAGCGGCCATGCTGGACAGGGTCTTACCCCAGCCCATCTCATCGGCGATGATCAGCTGGCGGTGGGTGACGGCGGCGCGGATCGCCGGCCACTGCTGGTCTTTGATCTGCTCGTCGGGGCCAGGCCGGGCACCGGCATCGGGTCGGCGACGATCGCGCTGGCCGCCGCCCGGTTCGCTTCCTGACGGGCCTCCTCGACGGCCAGCAGCGCCTGCGCGTCGTCGGAAAGACTCAACCCGGCGGCGGCGAGGATCTCCCGCAGCCCGGTGGGATCGAGATGCACCGGGGGGTAGCAGTAGTTCTCCTGCCAGGCCTTCGTGTCGTTGTTGTATGCGTACAGTGCGTTGTCGACCGGGGAGAAACGTTCGGCGCGGACCTGCAGCTGTCCGTCGTGGACGGTCACATCCGGCAGGGCGGCTTCGGCTGCCGCGGCGGCTTCGGCCAGGTCGCGTAGCACCAGCACGTCGGCGGACAGCGGGATCCCGTGGGCCTCGGCGAAGTCGATGACCTGACCGAGAGAGCTGGATTGCCTGAAGCGCTGCCGCCTCACGGCGGGCCTTGGCGCGCACGTCGTCTGTCGCGTCGGCTGCGCCCGCCGCCGTCTGTAGGGCGTCGACACGGCGTGCGGTGGCGTCGAGGACCACGTTGACCCGGACGCGGGTACCGGCGTCCAACGGCTGCCCCTGTCGGGGGCGGCTTTCCGCGACCACCCCGAGCAACTCCACCACCCGAGTCTCGATCTCGTTGCCGCCGATACGACCCGCGTTGGCGAGGTCGGTGAACGCAGGCGTGTCCGGCCCCATCTCCTCCAGCCGGGCGATCAGCAAGGCCTGCCGGTCCCCTCGCTTCTGCCGCCAGGCGACGATGCCTTCCTGCCGGGTACGACGCGGCCGGGTCGAGGACGCCTCGTCCGCAGGAGTCGTTGAATCACGGTGTGCGGCAACTGAACGGTTCCTGGGTGGGCACCCAGGTGGCCGCTACCCGCTACCCGCTACTTGGCTGCCGGGCCGCCTCGGCTGCGGTAACGGCTGTCGTTGCGTGCGGCGCTGGACTGGGCGGTGCTTGAATCCAGTCCTGGTGCGGGACTCCCTGGTTTGCTTGATGGTCATCGGGCTCTCCCGCCTGGTCCACGGTCTGTACCGGGGGGCAGCCTGCGCTGCGGGTGAGCGGGGGTCGGCGGCGCAGCGCGGGGTGCGCGGGTGGGCGCGGCCCGGGTAGGGAAGGCGCTGCGTGTCGCTATCTGGCCGCGGGTGCGGTACGGGAGTACCGGTGCCGTCCAGGCTGGAAGGTCGGGTGCGGCCTCCTGGCGGGTGATGCGTTCCATGAGGACCGCCATCTCCACGGGGCCGACTCCCCCGGGCACGGGGGTGACGTACTGCGGAACGGCTGTGGCATCCGGGTGAAGGTCCCCGGCCACGGTGCCGTCGGGGCGGGGCATAAACCCGGAGTCGACGACAAGGCGGTGGTGAGGGCGGATGTGCTCCGGGGTGAGTAGATGCGGCTGGCCGGTGGCCGAGACGACGATGTCGGCCTCGTGCAGGGTGCGCAGGTCGTCGCCGACGTCCAGTTCCCGCACTGTGAGGCCCTGTGCGGTCAGGAGCCGTACGGCTCCCTGGCCGACGAACCCGTGTGCCCCGACCACCGCGATGGTCGGGTTGTCCAGGGCGAACGGGAGGACCAGCCGGGCGATCCCGTCCGCGGTCGCGCACGCCGGCTGCGGGGAACGGGCCTCCAGAAGCCCGTCGATGTCCTTGGCCGGTGCTATCCGCTGGACCAGCGGGGTCAGCCGTGGCGGCGGGGGGAACTGCACGATCATCGCGGACGTGCGGGGATCGTCGTTCAGGCGGTCGAGCAGGTCAGCGAAACGGGCCGCCGACACGGTGGGGGCAAGAACCTGATGGTCAACAGCGAAGCCGAGATGCGAGAAGGCCTTGACTTTCTGATCAGCGGAAACACGGGCGGCTTCCATGCGGAATCGTCGCAACGGCGGATCGGTATCCGCGGCGTCGAATCGGATGATTGCCACCCGTTTTCCGGTCGGCTCGATGACGTCCCGGTAAGGGGCAAGGTCCTCGCGTACCGAACGCAGCAGGGCTGTGCCCGACAGGCGATGGGTCTCAAGCGGGGGCATGCGCGCGGTGGAGCCCTTTCTCAGATGCGGACGGACCGCAGTTCGGTGAGGACCGCGGGGGCCGGATGTAGCTGCAACGGTGCGATGTCGTCGTGGACCTGCTCGGGCGAGAGCAGCCGGTGACCGCGCAGATCGTCCTGGAAGGTACCGCCTCGGTAGGCCATCGTGACGTGGGTGAACGTTTCCGGCCCGTCATCGGAATCAAACGAGGAGAACGGGCCGTGGTGGGCGATCCACACCACGCGGCTGGGATCAAGAACGGCGTAGGGCCGCATGCGTTCGAGGAAGGCGTCAGCCGCGGCGGGCATGTCCCCAGTCACCCCGCGGCTGTCGGGGTTGTCGGCCAGCTCGGACAGGATCGCCACCGCCGGAGCCGGATCCCGGCGCAGCAGCAGACGCGCCAGGCAGAACGCCTCGCCCCCGAGGGTGTGCGGCCAGGACAGCAGCATCGCGACCCGGCGGGTACCGGCAGCGTCGACGATCAAAGCCTGAATGCCAGTGGGCATCGTGTTCTCCGAGAGTGGTGGTGGGGGTGGAGT
>NZ_CDWWXA010000197.1:0-6701 GCF_977971845.1 Frankia sp. CeCAU1
GGTGGTGGGAGCGGATGCGGGCGAACGGCGCAAACAGCCTCCAACACGAACATCCGGCCGGGCCGGATGGGCCGGTCGGCCGGAGGGTGGAGCGGGGCAGGGCAAAACGGGCCCTACACCTAATACAACGATTCGATCACCCCGAGAGTTCCTGTAAACACAGGCAAACGAAGGCAAACGGCTACAACAGCGGAATGCTGGCCGGTGCAGCGCGGGTCCGTGCTGATCCCGGCCGTCGGGACCCGCTGGGCTGTCGGGCAGTCCTGGAAGGAAGTAGCGGTAGCGCAGGCAGCGGGGGGCCATCCCTGCCGCAGGCCCGTTTCGTGGCGCCCGTCCTGGGCGCCCGCTACCCGCTACTTCCATCGAAAGCCCAGCTCACGGCCGGTGCGGGCGGGCCGGGAAGGTACGCGCAGCCGCTACCTGGTAGCGGACCCCCCGCTACCTCATCGGCCCCCGCAGACGCCGGGGACAGCGGCGGGCAACGGCGGGTGCGCGGTGGTGCGGTGGCCTCGTAGACCACGGTGGTTCCCTGGCTTGGTTTAGGCGGCGGGTGGTCGGCGGACGAGCACGCCCGCGATGAGCGCGGCGGCGGCGGGTGGGACCGGCGGGGCCTCGGCGAGCGTCTCGGCGAGCCAGCGCGCTACCGGCCCGGGGTCGGTACGGTCCGCTTCTGCGTCGCGGGCATCCTGTGCGTCGGCTGGAGAGAGGGGTGTCGGTCCGTCGCCGTCCCGCGCCGCGGTGGCGCTGTCCCTGCCCGGGTCCGCTGTGCCAGTCCGCGGTGGCTTGTCCGCGGTCGGGGGACCGTCGTACGAGTCTGTGTCGGCGGGACGGGGAAGGCGGGACGGATCGACCACGGCACCTCACAGCACAGGCGGCGGGAATGCGGTGAATAAAAGTTAACCGCACTATCCGCTTTCGCCAAGCGTGCACGTTTCGCCGATCAAACCCACCGGTGACCAAGATTTAATAGGATGCCAGGAACGGCACTGAGTCTTGGCCCACTCGGGTACGTGCCAGATGCCCGCTGAGCTGCACCGATGCACCGTCTCAGGTGTACCCACTAAGCAGGTACACGGTTAGGGCCCCCGTCAGGCCCGCGGACAGGGCATCGGTTGGGACAAGCCGCAATTCGGAACATTCCCACACAAAGCAGGCATGGATATGTGACTGAGATCACGTGGTGTAGGGGTTCCCTCTGGGTCTGCTGGCGTCTGCGCCGGACGTCACGTTCAGCGACGTCGACGCCTATGGTGTCGCTCGGCCGGTAAGGCACACGAGCTGTCCTGTCATCGGGGAACGGCGCGGAAGGTGCCACATTACGCGCCCGCGGTCCACGCTTATACTTTTCAACAGTACCCGTTGGGTATTTAAGTCGCGGAGTGCTTGGGTGGGTGTGAAAGGTGCTGCGACCTGCGCCAGCGCGGTATTGCAGACCCGCCCATCTTTACGGGTGGTCCAGTGGGCGGGCCGGTGGGGGGCCCGGTGGGCGGACGGACAGGAAGCCGCACAATTCCGGCCGAACGGTGCGTATCGGTCATGGGGCGTGGGGGGCGTCGATGCCCAGCGGCCGGGGCCTGATCGGGGTTACCCGGCGGCTGGGGTCGGCGGGCGTGGCCCGTGTGGTCCCGGCTGTCACTCGTGGCGGCCGGGGACACACCAGACGATCTCGACGGATGTGACCACATGCGCGTACATCGCGCGGGCATGGTCGACGTCAGCGAAGGTCCCCCACAGGTTGCCGTCGGGGCTCACGAGATTGACATGGTCGCGGGAGGCGAGTCCCCACGCGAGGATCTGGACATCCTCGCTGTCGTCGACGAGCGCGAACAGGCGCGGTGCCTGCCTGGCGACGAACGCCGCGACCGGTTCCGCCGGTCCCGGCGCGGTGGCGGGCGGACGGGGGTTGGTCTGTCCCGTGTCCCTGGCTACGGAGTGGTGGAGGCTGGCAAGCGTCACGGGTACTCCTTTGTGCCGGCTGGGGGTGCGCTGTGCGGGGCGGGCACCGGCGAGACCGAGAACGGCCGAGGCTGCCGCGTCGACCTGACGACGCAACGCGGTGAGGTCGACGGTTCCGGCCTGTGTGGCGCGGTCGTAGGTGTCCAGGGCGGTGCACAGCGCGGCCCATCTGGGGGAGGCCGGATCGATCGGGGGGACGAACAGGCCGAGCACTCGCGTCACCTGGTCGGCGGGCGCCAGGTCGCGCATCCTGGCGAGCAGCACCACGGGGCGCAGATGCTCGGGCACGGTAGGGCGGCCGGTCATCGGCGTACGGCTTCCGGTCGGGCCTGGCCGTGACGGGAACCGGTCGCCGTCCGATCTTTCGTACCGGCGGGACCGGGGGACGGCCGGTGCCAGTCGTCGAGGCCGCGCAGCGCGTCCGCGACCCGCCGTAACGTCGGCGGATCGGTGCGGTAGACGACCGGTGCCACCGGCTCCGGCCCCGCAAGGGGAGTCCGTGCCGGCAGCGCCGCACCTACGTCCGTCGCCTGCATCTGGGGTCGCAGCCCGCCGGGGATCTGTCCCCAGACGACCTTTCCGCCGGATCTGACCCGATACCAGGACCATTGGATGCACAGCGCGTCGACCATGAGCAGGCCGCGCCCGTCCTCGCTGAACACGTCCGGGCTCGTGAGCCGGGGACCCGCGGCGCTGCCGTCCCACACTTCGACTAGGACATTCCCGCTGGTCGCGGTGAGCCGTATGGCCACAAGATCACGCGGACGGCTCGCCTTGACCGCGTTCGAGGCCAGTTCGCAGACAACGACTTCGCAGACGTCCACGGCGGCCGGGTCCACCGACCACCCGAGCAGCGTACGGGCGGTGCTCGTACGCACCTCGGATACGGCGGCGGCGGTCGGCGGGAAGTGCGCCACGGCCACCCGAATCACAGACGACGGGTCGGTCGCAGTCATACCGAACCCCTCGGGTTGCGGCCAACGTACGGCTGAGAGCACGGATGCCGGTGATCGTGACGTTCATGTGCGGGTGTACTGTCCGGTGCCGCCGCCGATGGCGTGTGGAGTGACGGCAGGTCGCAGCCGGGCAGGACGGCGAACTCAGCCCACGCCACCAGCTCGCAGCGCGCGTGCGACAGGCGGCGGCTGACCTTCGCGACACGATCGTCAACGGTCAGGGGAAGACGGGTATGTGCCTGCCGCATGCGCCCGTGCGCCCACTGGTGGGCGGTGTCGAAGTCGGCGAACGCTTCGAGCGGCCGTCCGTCCGCGTCCCACACTACGAACCGGCGGTCAGCTATAGCCCTCTCCCCTCGGTCTGCCTTGACAGGCTCCTGCCTGGTCTCTCCCGAGTCGTCCATCACGCTCTCCCTGCCATGCCGTTGCCAGTGGAGGTGGGGGATCGGCTCCCGGCACTCGGGGGCGGCGCGCCGTGAGGGCCGGGAGCTGATCGTGACGGGGCGCACCCGGCTGCCTCCATCCCGCCGAGTGGGGGTGACGGAGTGCTGATGGGAGCGTGCCCGCTGGGTAATGATGGAGCCTGACGGTTTTAGATGCAAGTGCATCTGTACTGTAGTTGTGGTGGTGTGGTCCTACCCGACGTTGGAGGATGAGGGGTGGGAGACTCGCCCAGGGGGAAGGCCAGTCAGACGTTCCAGGCAGGAGGAAGCGTTGGCGCGTCAAGCGTCGGGAACTACCGTCCGCAGCCGCCGGCTCGGTCGAGAGCTACGCCGGTTGCGTGAGGCGGCCAACGTGTCCGTGGAACGGGCGTCGGAGGTGCTCCGCTGCTCCGTGCAGACGATCTATCGCCAGGAGAACGGCGCGGTGTCGGTCAGGCTGAAGGACGCGAACGATCTTCTTGCTCTGTACCGCGTCACCGACGACGCGACGCGCGAAGCCGTCCTCGAACTGGCGAAGACCACGACCCAGCAAGGCTGGTGGCGACCGTACGGTGATGTCGTGCCCCGGTGGCTCCAGGTCTACATCGGGTTGGAAGGCGACACCACGGAGATCAAGGACTACCACTCCGCAGTCGTGCCAGGTCTCCTCCAGACGCGGGACTACGCCAGTGCCGTCATCCGTACGGACTGGCTTGCCGGTGAGGAAGAGGTGGCGAAGCGTCTTGACCTGCGGGCCGACAGGCAGGCAAGGGTGCTCGGCACGAACCCGCCGAAGGTGGACGTCGTCCTTGACGAAGCCGTGCTGCGGCGACCAGTCGGTGGCCGGAACGTCCATCGGGCCCAGCTCGACCATCTCCTGGAGGTGGGCAGCCGTGACGACGTCACGATCCAGATCACGCCGTACAGCATCGGCGCGCACCCCCCGCTCGGTACGCCTTTCACGTATCTGGGGTTCACCGACGAAGACGACCCAGATGTCGTGTACATAGAGATCCCGACCGGAAGCCTCTACATCGAGAAACCGCACGAAGTGAGGCACTACCGGGAGATCTTCGATCGGCTACAGGCGAAGGCACTGTCGGCCGAGGCGTCAGCCGACAAGATCGCAAGTGTGATGAAGGAGCTGTGAGGGGATGAACACCGAACTTCCGGGCGGGCTGACCTGGGTGAAGGCGACCGCGTCCAACGATAAGGGAGCATGCGTCGAGGTCGCCGAACTGCCCGACGGCGGCAGAGCTGTCCGTCACTCGCAGGACCCAGACGGCCCAACGCTGCGCTACACCGAGGCCGAATGGGCAGCGTTCCTGGACGGCGCGCGCAAGGGCGAGTTCGACTGAGGCCGTGCCGGCCGGCGGCCGTCTCGGAGATAGATAGGGCGCGGCTTGGCGCAGCACCGAGGACAGGATCTGGCCGATCGGCAACCGGGCACGGTGAGCTGCTTCATCACGCTCCTACGCCGTGGGGAGTTCGTCTTCGGCGAAGACGCCGCCCATGAAGCGGTCGGTCAGCGGGCCAGGCTCGGAGTGCTTGTCGGCGCTGTCGGCCGGTTGGTAGTCGAGGACGTCCCAGCCGGTGCGCGGCCACCACGACTCGCTGTTGTTGGAGGTGCCGTACACGGCGAGGAAGGGGCAGGTCAGGGGGCGGGTGGCAGCGGTGTAGAGCAGGGTGGTGGCATCGCGGGGGCTCAGCCAGGTCGCCTGGTGGCGGGGTTCGTCGGGGCGGGTGCGGTAGCTGCCTATCCGTATCGCCACGACCTGCATGGTGGTCTTGTAAGCGTAGAGGTGACCGAGGGCCTCGGCGGTCACCTTGGTTACGGCGTAGAAGCTGTCGGGGGCCAGCAGCGCGGTGGGGGCGCCTATGGGATTCAGGCCGGTGACGTGGTGGCTGCTGGCCAGCACCACGCGCGGAACCCGCCCGCGGCGGGCGGCCTCCAAGACATGGTGGGTGCCGGTGATGTTGTGTTCCACCATCTCGGCGAACGGCCCCTCCTGGGTGATCCCGGCAAGATGCACGACAGCGGATGTCCCGGTGGTGGCTTTCTCGACCGCGTCCAGGTCGCGCAGGTCTGCTTGGACGAACTCGGCACCCGCGGGCGGCCCGCCGACGGGAAGTCGCTGGTCGAGCAGCCGCAGTGGGACACCGTGGGCAGCCAGATCGGCCGCCAGTCGGGTTCCTATGGTCCCGGCCGCGCCCGTGATCAGCAAGGTCACGGGCGGTGATGGAGCATCGACGCCACGCCCTCGTCGCTGCGCGAGTAGGAGATGCCCCGCAGCACCGCGACGGGGGCCCCGCGGCCTCGCTGCCCGAGGATGATCCCGGCCGCTGCGGCGATGAGGTCGGTGAAGGTCTCCTCCTGCTTCTTGCCGCCGTGCCCGGTCGTGCGTAGGGGCGCCACGCCCGCCGCGCCGATCGAGATGACGGTGGCCCCGCGCCGGTCGGCGCGGCCGTCGGAGTCCGCGATCACCACGGCAATGTCTGCGCCGGTGGAGGAGAGCAGGGTGTCGCGCAGAGCGCGGGCGGAGGCGTCGGGGTCTATCGGTAGCAGCCATGCGCCGTCGGTGCCGGCACGGTCAATCCCGGCTGAGGTGAGCTGGTAGCCGAGTGTGTGCCGGGCGATGATCGGGCCTTTCTCGGTGGCCAGGAAGTAGCTGTCGCTGGCGTCCAGGATCAGTTGCGCGATCTCGGCGGGCTTACCCGTCTTCGCGGACAGTTCCAGGGCCTCCGCGTTGGGGGTGACGCTGGCGAGGTCGACGTAACGCTTCTCCGCGGTGCTCACGGCCTTGGAGGCGACGACCATGACGTCCCCGTCGTGCAGTTCGGTGCCGGTGTGGGTGAGGACGTCGGCGATGGTGCTCGCGAGGTCGTCGCCCGGCTGGAGTTCAGGAAAGGGCTCCAGGGCGAAGGCGGAGAAGCCGGAGGTCGGGGCGGCGGTCATTGTCGGGCTCCTGGGAAGGTGAGGACAGCGGTGTGCAGGCGAGCGTGGGCGACGGCGAGCGCCTCGGCCCGCTGCCAGGTGGCGGCGTGCTGCCCGCTGGTCAGCCAGTCGATCACGCGCCGCAGGTAGTGAGGCCACAGCCGGCGGGCCGCGTCGGGCGCCGGCGTGCCGGTGGTGACGGCGTGCCAGGCATCTGCGGTGGCCTGCGGCCAGTGATGTTCATCGTAGCCGCCGGGGTGGGGGCCGAAGCTGTCCAGCGTGGCGCGCATGGACCGAAGGCGGGCGGTCTCGATGTCGCGGTCGGCGGTCCGGTAGAGCGCCGGTTCGCTGTCCGGTGGGATCGGGGGCGGGGTGCCTGTCACGGTCAGGTGTAGGAGGACGGGGACGGCTTGGTGGTAGATGGCGGGGAGG
>NZ_CDWWXA010000198.1:0-6541 GCF_977971845.1 Frankia sp. CeCAU1
CTACCCACCCGTCCCGCAACCCAACTGCCAGCCCATCCCGAACTGACGTGTCCGGCCGCGGCGGGTCACCTGTCCGGGTGAGACGCCGCGCAGGGCGCAAGGGAGGGAAGATCGGTGTCCCACACGCGGGTCCATCGGTGGTCGGCCGTCCGGGTCGGTCGCCGGTGGGCCGCGATGGGCTCACCCCGCCGCGACATCTGCCGTGTCCGCGACATCTGCCGTGTCCGCGACATCTGCCGTGTCCGCGACATCTGCCGTGTCCGCGACATCTGCCGTGTCCGCGACATCTGCCGTGTCCGCGACATCTGCCGTGTCCGCGACATCTGCCGTGTCCGCCGTGTCTGCCAGGCCGAGGTGGTGCACGACGGCCCGCAGAACCTCGGCGAGTCCGGCACGCACCCGTGGGTCGCTCACCGTGCCGTCCGGACCGATGGCCTCCCTTGCCACGGGCAACGACGCGCAGGCCGACGCGCTGACGTTGGCAGCCACCTGGTCCAGCACCGTCCCCCAGCTCGGCTCGGGCACCCCTCCCCCGGCTCGGGGCGGCCACGTTGACCCAGGCAGCGGACTTACCGTAGAACTCCCCGCCGCCGATCGTCCAGTCGATCAGGTTCTTGAAGCTTCCGGGTAGCGCGCCTGCGTACTGCGGGGTGCGGAACAGCACGGCGTCGGCCGCTGTGAGCTGCGCGCGCAGTTCGGCCACGGCAGGCTGGGGCGCGTCGTCGCTCCCGCCGTAGCCGTGCTCTCGCCGTGGCGGTGGTTCTTCGATGGTGGGCTTCGACGGTGGGTGCGGCCGGGCCCGGTTCCTTGACGGCGGCCCGCCGACTCCGGCAAACAAGATGGATGCGGACCATTTCCCCTGGTGAAACAGGGTTCAGGCAAGGGTTCAAGCAGGCCGGAGCGGTACGCGGGGTCACGTCCTCCCACGGGGACGCCATCTCGCCCGGACCGGCGGTCGTACGGTGAGCGCGACCTCCGTCGACGGGCTGGTGGGGCTGGATGGCGTCCTCGGTGACGTCCTCGCCGCCTATGATCTCGGCCCGTCGCCGCGGGCGAGCCTGCTGCATGTCTCGGAGAACGTCACTTACCGCGTGGACGACCCGGCGACCGGCCGGCGTTGGGCGTTGCGGCTGCACCGGCCCGGGTACCACACTCTCGTCGAGATTCACGGGGAGCTGGCGTGGGTGGCTGCCCTGCGCGCCGACGGCGTGGTCGTGACGCCGCCGGTCGTGCCGACGAGGGCGGGTGGGCCCGTGGCGACCGTGGCCGCGACCGGAACCCTCCCCCCGAGTGCCGCCTCGCCGGATCCCGCTGGGCCGGATCCCGCTGGGCCGGATCCCGCTGGGCCGGGTGGTGCCGAGCGGCACGCCGTGTTGTTCGAATGGGTCGACGGACGTTCACCGGAACCGACGGACCCCATGTCCCTGCGCGGCGCGTTCGGGCAGCTCGGGGACATCACCGCGCGGCTGCACCGGCACGCGCGGGAGTGGTCCCGCCCGACTACCTTCGCCCGCTTCGAGTGGACCTGGCGGAGCATGCTCGGCGACGCCGGCCGGTGGGGGAGCTGGTCGGAGGGCTTGGTCACCGCGCTGGCCGACGACCCCGGCCCGCCGGGGGACGGCCCGCGGGGGGACGGCCGCGCGGCGTTGGGCCTGCTGAGCCGGGCCGCGGCCGACATCGAGGCACGCCTGGCCGCCTTCGGCACCGGGCCGGACCGGTTCGGGCTCGTCCACGCCGACATGCGGCTGGCGAACCTCCTGGTACCCCGGGACGCGTCCACCGGGGACGTCTGCGTGATCGACTTCGATGACTGCGGCTTCGGCTGGTACCTCTGGGATCTTGCCGCGTCGCTGTCCTTCATCGAGCACCTCGACGAGGCCGGCGACCTGGTGGCCGCCTGGCTGGCCGCCTACCAGCGCCAGCGCCCGCTCACCGCGGACGACGTAGCGATGATCCCTACCTTCGTCCTGTTGCGCCGGCTGCTCCTGGTGGCCTGGCTGGGCACCCATCCGCACTCGGACGCGGTGCCGAGTGCCACCGAGTACGCCCGGGACAGTTGCGAGCTGGCCGAGGCCTATCTGGGCGGGCGGTTCCTCGCCGGCTGAGGCGGCGGCCTGCGGCCAGGCCTGACCGGTGGCTCGTCCCGCCTGCCCGAAATCCCCGAGGACCGGCACGCCCGGACCACTCAGCGGCCGGTGAAACGGGGCGCGCGGCGCTCCGTCGAGGCGCGCACCCCCTCGGCGAAGTCCTCGGTGGCCCGCAGCCTGGCCTGCTCGGCGGTTTCCCGCTCGGTGGCCGCCCGGATGACGGGGACGAGATCCGCCCACATCGTCTCCCGGATGCTGCGCACGGCCAGCGGCGCGGCGGCGGTGATCTCACCGGCCAGCGCCACCGCGGCCTCCCGCAGCTCGGCGTTCGGCACGAGCCGGTCGGCGAGGCCGATGCCGAACGCCTCCTGCCCACCAACCCGGCGACCGGTGTAGAGCAGGTCGAGCGCCTTCTGCCGGCCGACGACCGCCGGCAGGGTCACCGAGATGCCGAAGCCCTGGTGCAGCCCGATCCGGGAGAAGTTCGCCGCGAAGCGGCTGTCCGGGCTTGCGACCCGGAAGTCCGCGGACAGCGCGAGCCCCAGCCCGCCGCCGACCGCGCTGCCCTGCACCGCGGCCACGACCGGTATCGGGGAGGCGAACAGCCGTAGCGCCTCGCGGTAGAGGGCCTGCGCCCCCTCGTCCGCCGAGATCGCCTCGGCCGCACTCGCGCCGGAGAAGTCGGCTCCGGCGCAGAAGTTCCTGCCCTGGGAGCACAGCACGACGGCACGGACGTCGGAGTCGGCGTCGAGCTTGTCGTAGATGTCGGCGAGGGTCTGGATCAGGCGCACGTCGAAGAAGTTGTGCGGCGGACGGCAGACCTCGACGACGGCGACGTGGCCGGGCAGGGTCTGTACCGTGATGTCTCCGGACTCGCTCATGATGATCCTCCGTCGGGTCGTCCGTGCTGGTGCCGGCGGTCCGCCGTGCCGGCGGGGTCTCCTCCGTCCGACATCGTCCATCCTGACCGAAAACGCCTCGCGGGTCGCGTCACGGGCTGGGCCTGGACTGGGCCTGGCGTGAGCGGACTGAGCCTGGAGCGAACGGAGACGGACGCGGCTGACCTCCCGTTCCCTGACGACGAGTTCGACGTGGTGCTCTCCTGTTTACCGGCTAGATCATGCTCACGGTGTTCAATGTGCTGTGCTGACCGGACAGCCGCCGCGTCAGCGGCCGGGGGCCGGCCAGAAGGTCGCGAGCGGAATCGGGGAGTCCGCCGGGACCGAGGAACCGAGGACGACGTCGGTGGGGGTGATGGCGTTCGCGTCGCTGTACGGCCCGCCCAGCGTGCCGAGATCGGTGAAACGGCCGTCGCGCCAACGGAACGCGTGCCCGTTCGCCGTGCCGGCGACGGTTCCCCGGTCGTTGATGGCGGTCACCCCAAAGTCGCCGCTGGGCACGCTGATGGTCGTGCGCTGGCCGTGCCACCAGACGAATGCATGGTTCGATGAGCCGCGGCTCAGGACGAGGACCTGGCCGGCGTTGTTGATCCCGATCGCCCAGGATTCGGTGTCGCCGGGCGGCGTACCGAGGTCGATCAGACGATCGCGTTCCCAGAGGAAGGCGTGGGTGTGCCCGTCGGCCGTGTCGCTGTAGCCCACGATCTGCCCGGCGTCGTTCGCGGCCACCGCGGTGCTTGACGGGCCGCCGAGGGTACCCAGGTCGTGCAGGGTGCCTCTCCACCAGCGGAAGGCGCGGGATGGGCCGGCGGCGGTGTCACTGCTGCCGGCGATGACCCCGGCGCTGGTGACCGCGACGGCGGAGCTGCTCGGGCCGCCGAGCGTACCCAGGTCCTGCAGGTGGTTGTCCGCCCACCGGAAGGCATGGAACGTACCGGCGTTGGTGGTGCTGGTGCCGACGATGACCCCGGCGCGGTTGACCGCCACCGCGGTGCTGCTGTAGCCGCCGGCCGTGTGGGTGCCGCCGAGGTAGCCCAGACCCTGGGGCAGGGAGGTTCCGTGTTCCAGCCGGAACGCCTGCCGGTCGTAGTGGCTGACGAAATCGCCGATGACCAGGCCTTCCTCGGTCACCGCCTTCGGCTCTGTGCTGCCGTTGAGGACATGCACGGTGCCGTCGCGCCAAAGGAAGCCCGTGGCGCTGTACGCGCTGCTGTCCCAGTGACCAACGTAGAGTCCGCGGCTGTTGCCACTGGTCAGCGAGCCGGGACTGCCCGGTCCGGGAATGCCGACCCCGGCCGGCGTCGTCTGGCGTGGGTCAGGTCGTGGTTCTGGAACCGGCGCCGCCAGGGCCGGGGGAAGCCCGGTGAGGGACAACGGTGCGGCGGCTGCGGCCATGACCGCTAGGTGGACGAATGTTCTCCGGTTGCTCGGCACGGCCGACCTCCCTGGTCAGGCCTTCCCGACCGTCGTCGTGGCCGCCGGGGCGCCGTCGCACGGGTTCGGTCGCACGGGTTCGGTCGCCAGGATCCTGGCGCCGGATCGGGTCGGGATGGCTGGACGGAGGACCGGCTGGCACCCCGTCAATTGATTACTAACTGAAGCCGGATGGTGTCGAGCTGTAGTCAACTTGTCAATGAATGACACGCCCCGCCTGCGGCCGCGAGGCGCGGAACGTCGCGGGCGCCGGCCGGTGAGCGGCGCGCTGACGTGGGCGTCAGTCGACTCCACCCAGATGGTGGGGACGGCTCAGGACACCGTGATGTCGAGTTTCATACCCAGCGACTCGTGGTTGTCGACCGGGCAGTCCAGCTCGTAGGTACCCGGCTGCAGGGTCACGGTGAGGTCCTCGGACTCACCCGGTGCGAGGTCTTTCGTCGTGGCCTCGTGCAGGCCGGGCCCCTCGATCCTCAGCGCGTGCGTCACGTGTCCGGCATTCTGGGTGACGAAGGTGTAGGTGCCCGGGGTGAACGTGTTCCGGGAAAGTTTGATCACGAACTCGGTCTCGGTGACCGTCACCTTCGTCGCGCCGGCGGTTCCCGCGCTCGTCAACGGACCGGTCGGGGACGGCTTGGCCGACACCGAAGCGGGCGCGTTCGGCGTGGGCCGTGGCGTCGGGGTGGTTGTGCCGCCGCACGCGGCGGTGAGGGCGAGGATCACCGTGCCCGTCGCCATGACCGCGGCAGCCCGGCGCCCACCGCGCCGATGCGCGGCCCGTCGACCCTCGAGAAGGCCGGGGCGGGCGGGGCCTGCGGTCAAGGTTCGCAGGTGATCGGTCACGTGGTCTCCTCGGAAGGTCCGCCGGTCGACTGCGATGGTGCCCTGACGTCGTGACGTCGTCCTCATAAGCGGCTCCGGCGCGTCGCGTCGCATCACGCCGAGGGCACCACGAGGCGGTCGCGTAGGCCGTGGACGGCCGGTGGGGTCAGCCGCGCCTCGTCGTCGGGACCAGCTGGGGCAGCAGGGCTCCAAGCCCGAAGCAGACGGCGGTCGCCGTGATGGTGATGCCGAAATCACTGGGGATGCCGGGCGACAGCAGCCGAGTGGCTGAAAGCGCGAAGATGACGAACAGACCGACCCCGCAGCCGGCGGGCACGAACCGCAGGCCGCGCTGCCACCAGGTGGCCGGCACCGCATGGCGACCGAGCGGGAGCAACGCGACGGCCCAGAGCAGCCCCATCAGGACGACAAGCCCGAGGCCGAACAGCCCGTAGATGGACAACAGCGATCCGTGGATGTCGGCGGTTCCCGACACCCTGGCCACTGTGTGCAGGTCCGCGCCCCGGATCGCCACCTCCACCGGCATCAATCCGGTGGCCCGACCGTCGAGGTCGCGCACATCCAGGTCGACGGTCCAGTTCGCCGATCCGCGGGCCGGGATGGTCGTGCGCACCCGGGTGTCGTAGTCGAAGAAGGTGAGGCCGAGCACGGTTCCGCTCAGCCGTACCGAGTCGACGGGGACATTCGACCGGGTCAGGTTCTGCACGCTGACCACCACGCGGGCGACCGCACTGGCTTCGAGGACCACGTGGTCCTCACCGAGGGGCTGACCGTCGACGGTGACGCCGAGTTCCACCCCGCCGCCGTCCGCCGCATGGACCGGAGACGCCATGGGTAACATGAGCCAACTCAGGCACGCCGTCAGGCAAACGGCGACGAAAATACTTTCCCGCGCCGACCTCCCCGTCGGTAATCTGACATTCACCGCTTCCCCCCGTGGCCCGGATGACCGGCAACGCGACTGTTATCCTATCGATCGTCGTAGGGCGGGACTTCCGCCTAACGTGCATCACGTTGTCTCCGCCGGTCCGGGGCAGGCCGCCGGCAACGGGCGTGTTGCCAGCCGCACCCGGGGGGGCGCTCTGGTGTCTGGCCAGCGAGTATCTGGTCGATTCGTGCCACGGCCGTCGCGCGGTCTGGTATCGACGGTGTTTGTCGTTGTGTTTTTCTTGGTCAGCGGGGCCGGCGTCGCCACGGCGATGGTCAGTCCCGGGACGTCGACCGGCACGTCGTCGGAGTCCATCTCCCCGTCCCGGTCCATCCCCCCGTCCCCGCTGC
>NZ_CDWWXA010000199.1:0-4389 GCF_977971845.1 Frankia sp. CeCAU1
GTTTTTCGGGTCAGCCGGTGTATGGATCCCTCAAGGTCATGGGCGTGCGCGCGATGTCGAGTGCCGGCTGAGGGAAGCGGGGGCCTGCCGTGTAGTAGCGGGCCCGGGTTCGGCCGACCGGTTCTAGGACTTGGGCGGTGGCGAGGTCGCGGAGGTCGCGTTGCGCCTGTTGCAGGCTCAGGCCCTCGGCATGCTCGTAGCGTGAGCGGCGGACGCGTCCAGCCATGGCCACGTCGTGCAGGGCGGTCACCACTCGCTCGTCCAGACCGGTACTCTTGGCGAATCCGGAGAGTGCGCCCCATACCCGCCCGGAGCGGTCGAGTCGGCCTTGAACGGTCTGGGCCTGCTGGTGGTAGGCGGTCAGGTTGAAGCGGATCCAGCTGGAGACGTCCTGGTCGGGAAGGTACGTCGGGCCCCGACCGGTGAGTTCGCGGTAGTACTCCCAGGTGTTGCCGGGGCGGCCGAGCCACGCCTCGACGGAGGAGAACTCCGGGGCGAGGACGCCTTCGCGGGCGATCATGAGTGTCTGGAGCGAACGGGACATCCGGCCGTTCCCGTCGGCCCAGGGGTGGATGGACACGAGGTGCAGATGTGCCAGAGCTGCTCGCACCAGCAGATGGGTGCCGTTGTCGGCGTTGAGCCAGTCGATGAGTTCCTTCATGAGCGCGGGGACGACATCGGCGTCCGGGGCTGTGTAGGTGGCGATGCTGGGGTCACGGGCGTCGGTGACGTAGACGGGGCCCCGGCGCCACTGCCCGGCCGGCTTGTGCATAGTGTGACGGTGGCCTTGCAACATCCAGTGCAGAGCGTTGAGTAGGCCTTTGCTGTAGCCGAAGTCCTCGGCATCGTGGAGCGTCTGGAGATACGTCATCATCCGCTGATAGGCGAGGGTCTCCTCGCGGTTTTCGTCCGAGACCTCGACATCTCGCTCGCCATCCATCAGATCCTCGACGTCGATCGTGGATACTTTGAAGCCCTCGATGGAGTTCGAGGCTGCGACGGCATCGGCGGTCAGGAACTTCCGGAGCCCCTCAGTCCATTTCGACGGCGCGGTCCGGATTTGGTGCCGCAGTACGTCCCGCATGCCGTCGATCTCGCTAAGCACCTGATCGTCGGCAGGCCTGAGGGCCGGAGCGGGGTAGAGCATGCATCAAAAATAGATTGACGCAGTCATAGCGTCAAGTTAGGGTGCCCCGGTCTCGGGCAGTCAGCGCCCGAGACGTTCCATGGTGAAGGGTCTCGGCTGGGCATGGGTGGCTGGCGGTGGCTTTTCCTCGTCAACGTGCCGATCTGCGTCGCGGCGCTGATCCTGGCCCATCACCACCTCCGGGTAGCCGCGGACGACGGTCGCACCGCCGTCGGGCTGCACCGGGCCACCCACTCCGGCACCGGGCGCGGCAGGAAGCAGTAGGGGCATCCGGGCCGGGTGTAGACGGTGACCGGCGGCTGCTACTCGCTGACGGCGTTCACCGGTGGGACCTGTCGGCGACCGCGGTGTCGTCGACCGGGTCCGGTCGGGGCGCGCCGGATGGTGATGAGGGTACGGGGTCGAAATGTGCAGTGCACCGCCCACGGGGCGCAGAGCTGACCATTCTGGGCAATTGGGCACACGACGGTGAGCGGGTTGACCCAGTGACGTCGGATCGTCCAGCACCTGCGCTCCAGCGCGACTCGCCGCACTCTGGAAGCGGGAGGGGGTGCGGCGTGGGGCCCGGTTCGGGCCGTCCCGTCCGCTCGCTCCGGGAGGTGACAGTGGTGATGTACTGGTACGACGGCTATGGAATGAGCGGCTGGGGCTGGTTTGCGATGTCCCTGGGCATGCTGCTGTTCTGGGCTGTGCTCATCATCGGGGCGGTGCTGGTGGTACGGGCGCTGACCCACGCCGGCGATCGCGGCCGTCCCCCGATGTGGCCACCCGCCCCGCCTCCGGCCGCCGCTGGGCCCGCCGGACCGTCTCCCGAGCAGGTCTTGGCCGACCGCTTCGCCCGCGGTGAGATCGATGAGCAGGAGTACCGTGCCCGTCTGGCCGCGCTCCGCGAGACGGCCGACCGCCTCGTCAAACACTGACGGCCGACCGGGGCCTCGACCGCCTGCGGCACGCTCACCCCGAGCATGGGCGGCCCGGCCGCCGACACCGACCGCACCTTGGCTGACGGCCGTGTTGGCGCTGGTGGCGATGCGTCTGGCGGCCCGTCGTCTTCTTCCTGGTCGACTTCGCGGTGCTCATGCCGCGGCCTCCAGGTTCAGCAGCGTGGCCTTGGCTTCGAGTCCGCCGATGTAACCACCGAGCGTGCCATCGGTACGCAGAACTCGGTGGCACGGGACGACGATCGGCAGCGGGTTGGTCGCACAGGCGGTGCCCACCGCGCGGACGGCCCCGGGGTTGCCGACGAGTTCGGCCATGTCCCGGTAGCTGCGAGTCCGGCCGTATCCGATCTCGGGCAGATGCGTCTGCACGAGGCGCCGGAATCCGCGGGACAGCGACAGGTCGATCGTGAGGTCGAAGACCTGGCGGTGCTTGGCGAAGTATTCGTCGATCTCGCGCGTCACCGTGTCCAGCCGCTTCGGAGCGCGCAGGATGCGCGGGCTGAGCTTCTGGCCGAGGGTCTCCAGCACTCGATCGTGATCCTCGGTGGCGTACGCCACGCGGACCAGACCCTTCCGGGTGGCGGCGAGCAGCAGCTTGCCGACAGGCGAGTCGATGGTGGTGTAGGCGACGTCGACAAGGTCGGCTCGCTCCGCCTTCTGCTCCAGGCGGCGGTGAAGCCGGCTGAAAGTATCGGCATCCATGGGCGTCGGCAGCAGGGCGGTCATGTCGTCATCGTTCGGGAGCCCGTTCACCGCGGCCCACAGGTCGGGATCCCCAGAGCCGGGGATGCCTCGTCCTGTTGGTGCTTCCGGTATCTCCTCGGCTGGTAGAGGGTTTCTCTTCGCGGCACATAGCACATCGATCGCCTTGCGATGCGCGATCGTCACGAGCCATGCCTCCACGTTCGCCGTCTCTGGCAGGTCGGGACAGGCGCGCATGGCGGAGAGGAAGGTCTCCGACCATGCGTCGTCCGCGTCGTCCGCGTCGTACGCGTCGTCCGCGTCGTACGGACCGAGGACGACCCGGCAGACGCGCAGCACGGTTGCGCCGTGCCGCGCGACTACCTTCTCGAACGGCTGTTTCATGTCCATCCCATTGGAGACGTGCTCGCGGTGGCAAACTTGAGATTTTCGGTCAGAACAAGCGTCCGGCGCTGATCTGAGGCGATTCCTCGAGCTCCAGGAGCGTCTGCTTGCGCTTCAGTCCGCCGGCGTATCCCGTGAGGGAGCCATGAGACCCGACGACGCGGTGGCACGGCACGAAGATGCACAGCGGGTTCGCGCCCACGGCCCGTCCGACCTGTTGCGCGAGGCTGCGGACTCCGAGCTGCTCGGCGATACGACCGTATGTGGTCGTGTCACCGCGCTGGATGCTCTCGCCCGGCACGGCGATCATGGCGAGGAGGATGCGCGCGGTTCCCGGTGAGTTCGGCGGCATGGCACTCGTCTGGTTCCTCCGGCCGGCGCCGACACTGGACTCACGGCGTTCCTCGGATGCTCTGCAGGAACCTTCCCGACCCGTCGTCAAGGACCCAGAACGACCAGCCGTTGCGGTGCGGGCTGACACTCGGCTTGTAGTGGCCGACCACGGCGCGAGCCGCACCGGTCGGCGTCTTGAAGCTCTGCCCACCCAGCGGCCCGGCCACGATGTCAATCCGAGACGTCTTCGGGTCGTACCTGCCCTGGGTGCGGTGCCCCTCGTAGTCGGCGTACACCGCCACCGCCTCCGCTTCCTCCGAATGCTGCTCTCCCTCCTTGCTTGCCGACGTGGGTGACGTCGGCATGCCCACCTCCGCCACTAGGCGGGCCACCACCTCGCCTGCCGTACAGCCACTCATGCGCGCAGCCAAGGCGAGCGAGTGACAAGTCTGATCATCCACCTCGATCGAATGTGCCACGATGGCCCCCTCTCGCGTAGAACATACGATCTCTAGAGGAGTTTAAGCAAGATTTTCAAGAGAACGGAGCTTGTGGGTGCTTCCGTCAGGGCCGCGGCAGGAGGTCGTCGACAGACGAGAACGAAACGCCCACCGAAGGGCGGCACGACCTCAGGGCGTCCGCTCAGGGGTAAGCCCGGCGCCTCGGTCGCCGTGTCGCCGCTGTGCGCCCGGCACGCACCTGCTTCCTCGTCGCGAAGGTTCAGGTCCGCAGTCCAAGCGCCGGTGCGTAGTCGCGGCGGCGGTTCGGTTGGGTGAGGATCTCGACGCTGTCGATAGGCCGGCCAGGATCCGCCAGGCGCTGGCCGATGTGCTGGGTCGTACCCGGGACAGCCGCGACAACCGGCTGCAGCACATGGTCGCC
>NZ_CDWWXA010000199.1:4637-6674 GCF_977971845.1 Frankia sp. CeCAU1
TGCAGCGGCACCTTCGGGGACCGGAGCTCGCGGGCTAGGCGGTCACACCCGGCCTCGAGGTCGCCGTCGGCGGTGAGGTCAAGCCACAGTCGGAACCGCAGTCGCAGCGTCGGCTGGCAGGACTCACGCAGGACCATGAGCAGCCGGTCCCGCGCCGTCTCGAGGCCGAGATGCTCGGCGAGTACGTTCTCCAGCTCGGTGAAGGTGCCTTCCAGGTATGCGGGTGTGAGGACCGCCAGGGTGCACCGGCTTTCGACCACCGCACGTTCCATCTCCAGCACCAGTGGCGCGCCGAGGCGGAAGGAGTCCACGTCGAGACAGACCCGCAGGCCCCGCTGCCGCAGGCCGGGCACCAGCCGGTCGCGGACCCAGGACATCGCGGGCTCCCGGTGCCGGTAGCTGACGAACACGTCGTAGGGAAGATCCTCCACCTCGGTGGCGGGCTGCGCGGTCGGCCGGGTCATCGGGTGAACCCGCAGATTGACTCGTAGCCGAGCTGCTCTCCCACGAACTGACTCCATTCCGTGCGGGAAAGGTCGCGGTTGGCGATCGTGCAGGCGCGCTGTCGCCATGACTCGGCATCGACATCCCACCGGCGGACCGTCCGGTCGAAGCTCGCCGACGCGAGGGTGCGGCCGTCGGGGCTGAACACGACCCGGGTGACCGCGTCGGTGTGCCCGCGCAGTGGCTCGTCGAGGCGGTACCAACGGCCGGTGTCGCTGAGCCGCCACAGGACGACCAGGCCATCCCTGCCGCCGGTCGCGGCGGTACGCCCGTCGCCGCTGATGGCGACGCCGTACACCGGGCCCGCGTGCGCCGCCAGCGAACTCTGCCGGGCCAGCCGGCGGGCGACGTCCCAGCTGGTGATGGCACCGCGCGCGTCGCCGGTCACGAGCATCCGCCCGGTCTGGTCGAACGCGAGGCTCTGCACACCGACATCGCCCGCGCGGCCCAACGTGCCGGCGGACCGGCCAGCCCCGACATCCCACAGCCGGACGACGCCGTCCAGACCGCCGGAGGCCAGCGTGCCCCCGTCCGGGCTGAACTCCAGGCCGGTGATCGTGTCGGCATGGGCGGGCAGGCGCCTGCTGGAAGGGTGGGCGTCGGACAGGTCCCACAGCAGAACGCCGCCGTCGTTGGTGCCCGCGGCGAGCCAGCGGCCGTCCGCGCTGACGGCGAGGGCGGTCGTGCCCGCCATCGTCCCCGTCGGCATGGTCCGGACCGTGTGGTTGCCCGCCACCTCCCACAGGGCGACGGTTCCGCCCTCGCCGACAGCCAGCCAGCGGCTGTCCGGCGTGAACACGAGAGCCTGTGTCTGCCCGCTGCCGTGGAACACGGCGTGCCCGCCGGTGCCGTGGGCATCCCAGAGCATGACCGTGCCGTCATCGGCGGAGGTGGCGAGCAGGCGCCCGTCCGGGCTCGCGGACAGGCCCCACACCGCTGCCTGGTGGCCAGTCAGCGAAGCCCGGCCGTCCGGCCGGCCGGCGAGGTCCCAGACGATCGCGCTGCCGCCGTCGTCGCCGGAGACCACCGTGTGCCCGTCCGCGGCGAACGCGACGGATTCCAACCCGGCACCGTGCCCGCGTAGCGGAGCACCGATCATGCCGCCGGTGGCGGTCTCCCAGACGACGACCGTCTGGTCAACGCCGCCGGCGGCGATCCGCCGGCCGTCCTCGCTGAACGCGACGTCCTCGACCCAGTCAAGGTGGCCGGCGAGCGAGGACAGCCGCTGCCCCGTCGTGGTGTCCCACAGTTCGACCAGGCCGGAACCGGTGCCGAGCGCCACCAGCCGTCCGTCCGCGCTCAGGGCGGTCGCGGTGAAGCTGCCCCTGGGTGGCTGGGCGACAGCGGTGCGGTGCGAGGCCAGGTCCCGGACGCTCACCGTTCCGTCCAACCCGGCCGCGCTGAGCTGGCTGCTGTCGCGGCTGAACGCGACCGCGGCCACGGGCATGCCGCCGGGCACATCGAAGGCGTCGACCGGCGTGCGCCGGGTCACATCCCAGACTGTGACCCGCCCGCCCTGGCCGCCCGCATCCC
>NZ_CDWWXA010000200.1:0-6345 GCF_977971845.1 Frankia sp. CeCAU1
CCGCCGGGCGGCGTACGCGGTACGCAGAAACGCCTGCTGCAGCGAGCGCAGATCGTCGTCGGTGAGCTCCGCGTCGGCCGCGCCGGGCAGATCCTCGGTGTCGATCAGTGCACGGTAGTCGAAAATCTCCTCAACCCAGGCGTGGAACCGGGTACCGCGACGGGCCGCGGCCACCGGACGGCGCGGCAGCGGCCGGACCAGCTCACGGGCGAACGCCTCCGGGTCCGCACGCAGCCGGACGATCTGGGACGCGGTGAGGCTCGCCGGCAGGGCGACATCGGTCCGCGCGAGGCGTGCCGCGCGTTCCTCGGCGAGCAGCAGCCGGGCCTCCCGGTCGAGCTCGGCGAGCAGGGCGCGCTCGGCCGCCGTCATCCCGGCCGGACCGTCGACGAACGGTTCCCCGGCCGGACCGTCGACGAACGGTTCCCCGGCCGGTTCCGCCGACGCCCCCGGTACGCTCAACGCGGCCAGCCGCGCCATGACCCCCTCGGCCGCGGCGAGGCGCCGGGCGTACGGCTCCGGCTCGTAGGGGATCGGCCAGGCGAACCGTTCCGGCGTCGCCAGCGCCGGGTTGGTACGCTCCGCCGGCTCCGGCGCCCAGACGTCGACCAGCCCACCGCCGGTGCGGGCGTGCTCGGCGAGCTCGTCGAGGAACACCGAGGCACCGCGTGGGGTCTTCTGGGTGGGCCCCCACCAGTGCCCGCTCGCGAACAGCAGCGACTTCGCCCGGGTGACCGCGACGTAGGCGAGCCGGCGTTCCTCCCGCTCGGCGTACTGACGGGCATCGGCCCGGAAGGCGTCCAGGGCGGCCTTCTCGGCGCAGACCGTGAACGCCGGCAGATCGCCGGCGTCGCCGCGCAGCGGGATCGGCAGCACGCCCGGCGAGGTGGTCCACTGGTCGCGCACGGTCAGGTCGGGGAACACCTTGCTGGTCAGGTTTGGGACGGCGACGACCTCCCATTCCAGGCCCTTGGAGCGATGCATTGTCATCAGGGCGATCGCGTCGGCCCCGGACGGGCCGGCGACGTCGAGACCCCGCTCGTGCTCCCGCGCCGCCCGGAGGAATCCGAGGAACGCGGGCAGGGAGTTCGTGCCGTCGGGATCGGTGAAGCCCGCGGCCACCTCCAGGAAGGCCGCGACGTTCTCCTGGCGCCGGGCCCGCACCGCCACCTCGGTCGCCGTGAGCTCCACGTCCAGCCCGATCGTCGCGACCACCCGGTGCAGCAGGTCGAGCAGGCCCTCGCCGACGTGCCCACGCAGCGCGGCGATCTCGGCGGCAAGCCGACGCACCCGGGCGCGCCCCGGCGCGGACATCTGCGGCCCGGGGTCGTCGAGGACGTCCGACAGGGCGACGACGTCGGCGGGGTCGACGTCGGCGACCGCCTCGGCAAGTGGATCGGACCGTCCCGGCAGGTCCGGATCGCCGACCGGCTCCGGGACCCGCGCCGCCTCACGCGCGTGGCGGCCGAGCGCGGCGAGATCCCGGGGGCCGAGCCGCACCCGCGGCCCTGTGAGCAGCCGAACGAGCGCGGCGTTCGCCGTCGGCGAGTCGAGCACCTCCAGCATGGCCACGATCTCGGCGACCTCCGGGACGATGAGCAGCCCGGTCAGCCCGACGACCTCGACGGGCAGCCCGGCCGCCTGCATCGCGGTAAAAAGCGCGGGGATGTCGCCACGGGCCCGGACCAGCACGGCGATGTCGCCGGGAGCGGTGCCGGCGTCGACCACCCGGCGGAGCTGGCCGGCGATCCAGGCCACCTCGTCGGCCCAGCTGACGTGCAACGCGACCACCGCCTCGCCCTGGTCAGCCACGTCGGGCCGCGGGCGGAGCTCGACGACGCGGTGACGGGCCCGCAGCTGTGCGGCGACGGTGTTGGCAAGGCGGAGCAGCCTGCCGCCGCTGCGCTGGTTCACCGACAGTTCGTAGACGGCCGCGGGCGTGCCGTCGGCCCCGGGGAAGTGCGTGGGGAAGTGGTCGAGGTTCGCCACCGACGCCCCGCGCCAGCCGTAGATCGCCTGGCAGGGGTCGCCGACGGCGGTGACCGGATGCCCGCCGCCGAACAGGCCGGTGAGCATCCGCCGCTGGGCCACCGAGGTGTCCTGGTACTCGTCGAGCAGGACGACAGCGGCCCGCGCCCGCTCGGCCCGACCGACCTCCGGCATGGTCTCGGCGAGCCTCGCGGCACAGGTGACCTGGTCACCAAAGTCCAGGACGTCGCGTTCCCGCCGGGCCGCCCGGTACTCCGCCACCAGGGCGGCCAGCTCCCGGCGCCCCCGGGCGGCGGCCGCGCAGCGGCGTAGCTCCCGGCGGACGCCCCGGGTGCCCCGCCGCTGCTCGGCGCGCCGCAGCGCCGCGTCGATCTCGGCGAGCAGCGCGCCGTCGAACGCGACGAGGTCCGCCGGATCGACCAGGTGCTCGCTCATCTCGGCGTCCAGCGCGACGAGCTCGCCGACGAGCGCGCCCAGCGAACGTGTCAGCGCCTCCACCTTCCCGCCGTGGGAGCGGGCGACCCGGGCGGCGAGCTGGTAGCGGGCCGCGCCGGAGATCAGCTGGAGGTCCGGCTCCAGCCCCAGCCGCAGGGCGTTGTCGACGACCAGCCGCCCGGCGAAGGCATGGTAGGTGGCGACGGTCGGCTCCCCATCCACCTCGCCGTCCGCGGCCGGTCCACCCGGGCCCGCCCCGGCCGACGCCTTGCGCAACGCCAGCCGCACCCGACCGGACAGCTCCGCCGCTGCCTTCGTCGTAAAGGTCAGTCCGAGCACCTGGTCGGGCCGCACCTGCCTGGTGGCGACGAGCCAGACCACCCGCGCGGCCATCACCGAGGTCTTGCCGGATCCCGCGCCCGCGATGATGACCCCCGGTTCGAGCGGAGCAGTGGCCGCGGCGATCTGCTCGTCGGTATACGGGACCTCCAGCAGGTCGCGCAGGTCATCCGGGTCGAGCCGGGGAGCGGCGACGCCGCCCGCCGGGTCACCGTCGACGTCGCCGTCGAAACCGGGCAGGAACGGCTGGTGGGGAATCGTCACGTGGACACCCGCGCCCGGCTGCTCCACCTGCGGGTTCACTCGACCACCTGACGTCCCTCGGGCCGCGCGGGGCAGCTCGTCTGGAAGGTGCACAGCGTGCAGTGGTCGCCGGGCGTCGGCCGGAACGCCTCGGCGTCGATGGTGCGCACCGCCGCGTCGAGCACCTCGTCCATCCAGGTCACGCCGTCGGGAGGCAGCGCGCTCTGGGCCTGGACCTCCGGCGGGCCAGGCCGCTCCCCCGGCAGCCGCGGACCGGCCGCCGCAGCGCCGGCATCCCGCCGGAGCTGCACGAGCTCCGCCCCGCCGGGCACCGCCCGGGGCTGATCCGGCGCCGCGGCCGCGAGCACATCGTCGAGCGCGCCGGCCCGCACGGCGAGCTGATAGCTGCCCAACTGGGGGTGGGTGGCGAGCTCGGCGGGAGCGACCGCGGTCCGACCGGTCTTGAAGTCTATGACGTGGACCCGGCCGGCCCCGTCCAGTTCGAGCCGGTCGATGAATCCGCGCAGCTGGACGTCCCGCCCGGCGACCCGTAGGTCGCAGGAGAACCTGACCTCCGCGTCGATCACGCGCCGACCGCGCTCGGCGGCGTGCCAGTCCAGGAAGCGGGCGAGCGCCTCGCGGGCGGCCGCACGCTCCTGATCGGAGCGCCAGCGGGCGTCGAAGTCCAACTGCCGCCACACCGTGTCCAGCCGGGCGTCGAGCGCGGCGAGGTCGGCCGGGGTCCGCCCGGTCGTGACCTCGTCCGCCAGGGCGTGCACCACCTTGCCGAATCCCTGCGCGGTCGAGGCCGGGGTGACCGCGTACGCCTCGTGCTCGAGGAACCACCGCAGAGAACAGGCGCCGATGCTCGACAGCGAGGAGCCGGACAGCCGGATCGGCCCGGCCACCGGGACGACAGGAACATCCGACGTGGTGGGGTCGAGCAGCCCCCACCAGGTGTCCGGGTGCGCGGCCGGCACCAGGGGCCGGCCCGCCTGGTCCCGTGCGGCGGCGAGCGCGGCGAGGCGGGCCTGCGCGGCGGAGCGCATCACCGGGCTTGAGCCCGGTTCCGTCGCCAGCCGGCGCAGGGTCGCGACCAGGCCGACCAGGGTGAGCGGCCGGGCTGGGCGACCGGGCACGTGCTCCACCGCTACCCCCAGTTCCTCAAGGAAGCGGCTCGGCAGGCTGCCGTCGTCCTCGGGGCTGTTCACCGCGGTGACGACCAGCCGGCGTCGCGCCCTGGTCAGGGCGACGTAGAACAGCCGACGTTCATCGGCGAGCAGGTCCTGGCGGGTCAGCGGCGGGCGCAACCCGCCCCGGGACGGCGCGTCGAGCTGCTCCGCACCGAGCAGCGAATGCCGCTCCCGCAGGTCGGGCCAGGTGCCGTCCTGCACTCCGCAGACGACGACGACCTCCCATTCGAGCCCCTTGGCGCGATGGGCGGTCAGCAGCCGCACCCCGCGGCGGCGCACGGACTCCCCGGCCGGCTTGAGGACGTCCCCGGCGATCTGCTGGCGGGTGAGCTCCGCGACCAGGGACGCGACGCCACCGCCCGGCCCACGCCGCTGGCCCAGCCGGGTGACGGCATCGAAGAGCGCCACGACGGCGTCGAGGTCACGGTCGGCCGCGCGCCCGGCGGCGCCCCCGGCCGCCGAGGCATGTCGCAGCCGCGCCGGCCACTCGCTCGCCGACCACAGCGCCCACAGAGCGTCCTGCGGGGCGCCCGAGGAGTCCCGCAACGCCTGACCGGCCGTCCGCAGCAGACCGCCGACCCGCCGGACCGGACCGGCCAGGTCGTCGGGGATCGTCGCCAGCCAGTGGTCGGGCTCGGCGACCGCCGCCCGCAACAGCTCCGCCGACGGCGCCGGATGCTCGGACCCCGCGTCGCGCTCGAAGGTGCGCAGAGCCCGGCCCAGCGCCCGCAGCCCGGCCGGGTCCGCTCCACCGAGCGGCGAGGTGAGCAGGGTGCGCGCCGCGTCGACGGTGAGCGCCCCGGCCGGATCCTCCGCGCAGCGCAGCGCCAGCAGGAGCAGGGCGGCGGCCGGCTCCTGGGCGACCGGCAGGTCGTCACCGTCGGCGCTGACCGGAACGCCGGCGGCGGCCAGCACGCGGCGCAACCGGCCGATCCGCTCGGCCGTGCGGACCAGGACCGCCATCGCGTCCCAGGCGACGCCGTTCTCCAGATGTTCGCGACGGAGCAGGTCGGCCACCGCCTCGGCCTCCGCGCCGGTGCCCGGAAACGTGCGGGCCTGCACCTGGCCCGCCCCGGCGTCGGCGCGCCCGACGAGGTCGCGGTGTGCCCGGATCGCGGCCACCGGAAGCCCGGCGGCCGGGATCCGCCGGGCCACGTGCCGGCTCGCCGCCAGCGGGGCCGGGGCCATCCGCCGACAGCGCCGCAGCGCGACAATCGGCGCCGGCTCGCCGTCGAGGCGGGGGAACCGGGCCGGGAAGCCCAGCAGGCCGGCGACCTCGGCCCCCCGGAAGGCGTAGATCGACTGGTCCGGGTCGCCCAGCACAACGAGGTTGCCACCACCACCGGCCACCGCCCCCAGCAGGCGTTCCTGAGCCGGATCGGTGTCCTGGTACTCGTCGACGAAGACGTGCCGGTAGCGCCCACGCAGCCAGGCGCCCCCCTCGGCACTCTCGGCGACGACCACGGCCCGGTGGACGAGATCGGTGTAGTCGACCGCCCCCTCGAATCCGAACACGTCGAGGTACATCTCGTAGAACTCGGCGAGGGCGGCCCAGTCCGGGCGGCCGGTACGCCGAGCGAGCTGCGCCAGCGCGACCGGTTCGAGCCCGACCTCGCGGGCGCGGGCCAGCAGCGCCCGCACCTCCTCGGTGAAACCGCGGGTGCGCAGGCAACCCACGAGCGGCTCGGGCCAGACCGGCCGGCCGTCCTCGCGGGAACCCTCGATGAGATCGCGCAGCCGACTGTCCTGCTCCGGGCCGGACAGCAGCCGGAGCCCGCCCGGCGGGGCCGGCCGCTCGTGCGCGCGCAGCAGCGCCAGGCACCAGGCGTGGAACGTCCACGCCCCGGGACCTCCGCCGGCCCCGCCCTCGGCACCGAGCCGTGCGGTGATCCGCTCCCGCAGCTCTCCGGCGGCTCGCCGGCTGAAGGTGAGGACCAGGATCGACCGCGGATCCGTCCCGGCTTCGATCCGCGCGGCGACCGCCTCGACGAGCGTGGCCGTCTTCCCGGTGCCGGGCCCGGCGAGCACCAGCAGCGGCCCGACGCCGTGCTCGACCACCGCGCGCTGCGCCGCATCCAGGACGAGCGGACGCGGCGGCGCGACCGGGGCGGCGATCAGCCGGTAGCCGGGGCGCGGGGCGGTGGGG
>NZ_CDWWXA010000201.1:0-6269 GCF_977971845.1 Frankia sp. CeCAU1
GGCCGCAGGGCCACCCGCACGAGGCCGAGTAGTCCAAGCCGGCCATGATTGTCTGGAGTCCTTGCCCACCCCATCCCGCGCCCCGCACCAAGAGCACCGAGAGGCCCGGATGCCGCGTCCGACGCAGCCCAGCGAGCGCCAGCTTGAGGTCCTACGCTGGATCCGGGACGACCGCCCACCCCGCGACTGGCCCAACGACAGCCGCAAGCTCACGGCGGCGGTGAGGCAGATGGAGTACGTTCAGCAGGTACGACCAATGCTCTAACATCCGGCACCATCCACCATCGGCTTTCTGCATTGGAAGCCTGACGAAGCGCACACCTCTTGGGAGGTGCTGGATCCGCTTGAGAAGCTATTCCAACCTGACTTGCGATTCGAGTGCGGAATTCAGCTCGATAACTCCACGGTGAACCGTGTCAAGTATAGACAGAATCTGATCTTGCTCTTCGAGTGGCGGCAACGGGATCGGAACCTTCTTGAGCGAGGCTCCAGTCAGATGCTGGATTCCAATTCCGGTGAAAAATGGCTTCAACGTGCCATCGTCAGCAAATCCGCGCAGCGCATAGACCAGCCACTCTGGCCGCAAAAACGGGCCGCAGCGGACGCGGTGCAGGGCCTTCTGGATCCGCATGTCCAGCCCGTCATGCTTCCAAACCGCCGCCCGGCCTGGTTCGCCACCCTCACAGACCACGACATCACCCGGCAGCAGCCCGTAGCGGTCGAACTCTCGCTCCTCGAATCGCATCTCCTTCAGGTCGCTGAGCTCGAAGTCGAACCAGCGGACATTCGTGTTGCGAAGATACGGATGATAGTCGCCCTTATTTTTCACCTTGTCCAGCATCTTTCCAAGAACACTGTCGGACAGGTGCCCAATTCGGATCCATCGCCAAGTATCGGGAAGACTCCAGGGCGATTCATCGACAACGGGGATTCCGTAGTCCGAAAAATCTACGGGTGACAAGGCGGGGGTATGACTGGTGCGTCCGCGCAGGGCCGCCGAGATCATAGTCTTCCAAGCGAAGTCTACACCACCCGCGATCCGCGTAAATTCCGGAAGGTTCTCGGCCACGAGCCGCTCGTTGCTATCCTCCGCGCCGACCGTGCTCTCTCGCAGCAGCTTTCCGAGGTTCTCGGAGGCCTCATCTATGACCTTCTCCCTCGTGCGGAACTCGGCCAACAAGGACGAAGCCGACACCACCTCTGCTCGTCGACGTGCGGGATGGTGGAGATCGAGGTCGTAACCGCGGTCCTTGAGCTCCGACAGCGGCACACGCCATGCATGGTCATTCTCGACCCTGTTGTCCCACCATTCGCGAAGGTCGTCAAACTCCTCGACCTGGATCGGTCGCGTCTTGTTATAGGCCTTGACGCTCGGGGGAAGCGTATGTTCGTAGTACCAAACATCCGTCGTGGGTTCACCCTTGATGAAGAACAACAGATTCGTGGCGATCGTTGTGTAGGGCGCGAAGACCGAATTTGGCAGCCTCACGATCGTGTGGAGGTTGCACTCCTCCAGCAACTGCTCCTTGATTCGAGTCTTTACGCCCCTCTCACCGAACAGGGTCCCATCTGGAAGTACAACGCCGGCCCTGCCCCCCGATTTCAACATCCGCATGATGAGGACCAAGAACAGGTCTGCGGTCTCACGGGTGCGGAACTTCTGAGGGAAGTTCTGCTCCACGCCCGGTTCTTCGATGCCGCCGAACGGAGGGTTCGTGACGATGACGTCCACGCGGTCCGCAGGGCCATAGTCACGGAGGGGCCGTATCAACGTGTTGGCGCGGCGGATGTCAGTCGGCGCGTCAATCCCGTGCAAGATCATATTTGTCAGGCACAGGAGGTGTGGCAGCTGCTTCTTCTCGACGCCACGCAGCGAGGCCTGGAGCAGCGCCTCATCGGCGGGTGTCTTCACCTGACCGCGCAGGTGGTCAATGGTGTTCGCGAGGAAGCCGCCTGTCCCGCAGGCTGGGTCCAGCACCGTTTCGCCCAGCTGGGGGTTCACCATCTCGACGATGAATTGGGTCAGCGCCCTGGGTGTGTAGTATTCACCAGCGTTGCCCGCACTCTGAAGATCCTTCAGTAGCTTCTCGTAGAGCTCGTTGAACTGATGGCGGTCGGCCCGCACGGTGAAGTCGATCGAGTTAATTTTGTTGATGACCTGACGCAGCAGCGTGCCGCTCTTCATGTAGTTGTACGAGTCCTCGAAGGCCTCCCGCACGATCAGCGTCCGAGGACTGCGGGCGCCAGACAACTTGCGCAGCGCCGGGAACAGGTCGTTGTTGACGAAGTCGTTGAGGTCGTCGCCCGTGAGGCCCTCGTCGTCGCCGGCCCAGGTCCGCCACTGGTACCTTGCTGGGATCGCCGGCACGTAGCCGTCGGTCATCAGCTCTAGTTCCTGCTCCGTGTCATCGAGGATCTTCAGGAAGATCATCCACACGAGCTGGCTAAGCCGCTGCGCGTCACCGTCCACGCCCTGGTCTTGCCGCATGATGTCCTGGATGGACTTGATGAGCGTGGAAGAGATCACAGCGCCTCCTGGTACAACTGCTGCTCAAGGTCACGGACGGCCTTGAGGTAGGCTTCCCGAGTCCCGAAAGGCCGAATGATTTCAATTGGTCTACCGATAGAGCGCAATGGCTCTACCTGCAGCACCCCAATGTCCTCGATCGAGCGCACGCCCGACTCTACATACTTTTCGAGAATCCCCTCCAACACCGAGCGCATCCGTCCCTGGTACTTGTCCAGGTATCCGCTGGAACGCACGGCATCGGCCCGGTCCTGCCGCCGACGCGGGGAACGGTCGAAACAGACGTCAAGTGCCGCGTCGAACGGGTCGAGGTCCTCGCCGTACTGCTCCGCGAGATCTTCGAGTGGCGCGCCCGCCTCAGCGAGTTCGTCCAGCAGGGCCGACCGCTCGGGGGACGCGAGCCAAGCAGAGTGGAAAGCTTCGGCCGTGGGATAGCGCGCCGTGAGGTTCTGACGAACGAACCCCTTGAGGCTGGACGTGAGCGGCTTGCCGTCTGCGCCCAGCATCTGCACCTGCTCGCCAATGATCGTCACCTGCTGCCCACTGACCACGATCCGCCTGCGCCGGGCCTTACGGGCGCCCGGCCGCTCCACCCAATGGTCCGGTGCGTCCTCGTCCTCGCCGCCGCCCTCGGTTTCATCGACATCGTCCAGGTTTTCCACGGCATCGTCCATATCGCCATCCGGCGGCAATTCGTACACCTTGACCGGGTCGCCGTCAAAGGCCTCGTCAGCGAAGAGTCTCGTGACGTTCTTGAAGTCCATAATCACGAAGAACCACTTGTCGTAGTCCGTTCGCACACGGGTGCCGCGGCCGATCATCTGCTTGAAGTCAGTCATGCTCTCGACCTTGCTGTTGAGCACGATCAGCTTGCAGGTCTGGGCGTCGACGCCGGTGGCAAGCAGCTTTGAGGTGGTCGCGATGACCGGATACGGCATCTCCGGGTCGATGAAATTGTCCAACTCCTGCTTGCCCTGCTGGTCATCGCCCGTGATCTGCATAACGTAGCGCGAGTCCTTGCGCACCTCGTCGGCGTTCAGGTTCGCAAGCGCCCGACGCATCCGGTTGGCGTGCGGGATGTCCTCGCAGAAGACGATTGTCTTCGTGTAAGAGCCAGCGTTCTTCAGATACTCAGTGATCCGTTGAGCGACTCGTCGGTCGCGCTCCGGAAAGATGATGGAGTCGTCGATTTCGTCGCCGGTATAGTGCCGGTCCGGGATTACCTTGCCAGCGTCGTCAAGCTGCCCTTCGGTGGGCCGCCAACCGAAGGTGTCGATGTCGAGCGCCGTGCGGATGACCTTGTAGGGAGCGAGGAAGCCGTCGTCGATGCCCTGCTTCAGCGGGTAGGTGTAAAGCGCCTCGCCGAAGTAGTCGATGTTGCTGACTGTCTTCGTCTCCTTGGGCGTGGCCGTCATGCCGAGCTGGACGGCAGAGCCGAAGTACTCCAGGATGCCACGCCAGGCACTGTCTTCCCGGGCGCTGCCGCGGTGGCACTCATCGACGATCACGAGGTCGAAGAAGTCAGGCGAAAACTGCTTGTAGACGTTGTCGATGTCCTCGGTACCGCTCACCGCCTGGTAGAGCGAGAGGTACAACTCGAAGCTCTTGTCGATGGTCTTGACGCCGGCGCCCTCTGGGTCATCCGGGTTCGCAACCCTCGTGATAGTGCCGCGCGACGTACTGAGCTTGGCCATGCGCCCCTTGAACATGGCGAAGTCGTTCATCATGGTCTGGTCGATGAGGATGTTGCGGTCGGCCAGGAAGAGTACTCGGGCCTGGCCCTTGCCCGGATTGATCGCCCGGAAGGACTCCATGAACCGCCAGATGATCTGGGCTGCGGTGTAGGTCTTGCCCGTCCCGGTCGCCATGACGAGCAGCAGCCGCCGTTGGCCCTTCGCGATCGCCTCCATCGTCCGGTTGACGGCGATGCGCTGGTAGTACCGAGGCCGACGGCCTGATCCGTCGTCGTGGAAGGAGCTGGAGACGATGGGCTCCTCCGCCTCCGTGATGCCCTTCCATTCCTTGTAGATCTTGTAGAGCTCGTCCGGCGATGGGAAGGCGTCGAGCGGAATCTCAACTTCGACGTCTGGGCGGTTGCCTGTACGGTCGTGCCAGACGAAAGAGTCGCCATTGCTTGTGAACACGGACGGGACGTCGAGATGCTCGGCGTACTCGATCGCCTGCTGCATCCCGTCGCCGGGCTCGTGGTTGTTGTCCTTGGCCTCGACCAAGGCGATGGGGAGGTTGGGCCGCCACTCCAGAAGGTAGTCGACCTTCTTGGGCTGCTTGCGCACGCCTTTCTTGCCCACGACCTGTATGCGGCCGGCAGAGAAGTAGTAGAATTCCTCGCGGAATGAGGTGACGGGCCAGCCGGCCGCGGTCAGGGCAGGCGTGATGTACCGGGTCCGGATCTCCGCCTCGGTCAGCTGGGCCTTGTCAGGATCACTCACGCCCCGATCCTAGAGGCCGGGACCGACAGTCCCGCGAAGGGCGCATCCCGGGAGGCATCAGGACGGGATGGCCCTGTCGGGCTGCATCCCGCTCCGGTCTGGCTCGGCTTCGCGCCGAGGCACCACGGCGCTACGCGGACACCATGCGTGGTAGTGCTGATCACCGCGTCGCTGGAGGCGGGGGCGGACGGGCCGCCGTGGTCGCGGGTAGCCGCAAACCCACTCGGCAACGTTGCGCGCCCGACCAGTAACTTACCGTCGACATCTCGCACAGGGTTCGCGCTACTTCTGCTCGCAGATTTCACCGAAACTCGGGTACGCGACGTGGCCACGCTACGTGTCCGCGAGGTCGAGACACCACGGCCGGCCACGTAGAAGACAGCGAGCCCGGCGCCGCCGCTCCCACGTCCGAGGTCGAGAATTTGCTAAACTCTGTCTGTGGACGAATGGGAAGTCCGCGTGACGAACGAGTTCCTGGCCTGGGTCAACGAGCTCGATCCGAGGTCCAGGGCGCTCGTCGTCGACGCGATCGATCGGCTGGCCGATGCCGGGCCAAGCCTGGGCCGACCACTGGTCGACCGCCTGGTCGGCTCGGAGATCCACAATCTCAAGGAGCTCAGGCCAGCTTCCGCGGGCACCTCGGAGATCCGCGTCCTGTTCGTCTTCGATCCCTGGCGCTGCGCCATCCTGCTGGTCGGTGGGGACAAGTCGGGCGACTGGTCCGGCTGGTACCGCACGGCGATCCCACGCGCGGAGACGCTGTACGCCGAGTACATGAAGGAACGGGAAGCCGAGGAGGGCAGCTCATGACCAGATTCCCCCGGTGGAACGACGTCCGCGCCGATCTGATCGCCGACGCCGAGGAGACCCTGACCGAGGCCCGCAGGCGCAACCAGGCCTACATCGACGGCCACCGCCTCGCTGAACGCCGCAGGCTCCTCGGCCTGACCCAGACCGAGGTCGCCGAGCACATGGGTGTCAGCAAGAGCCGGGTCTCCCAGATCGAACGCGGCGACGTCTCCACCGTCGACGTCATCGCCCGCTACGTCCAGGCCCTCGGCGGCCAGATCCAGATCACCGCCGTCTTCGGCGACGATCTCTACATCCTGCGCGGCACCGACACGCCCGCTGCGTGACAGGCAACAAACCACGCCCCCGCACTGTCTGGAGCAAGCGGCCTGGGCCGGGTTTCCTCGGCGAGACAGGACAGAGCCGCAGGCCGCCACGGGCACGGACCTGGGGTCGACGTGGGCGAACACCGGTGGTGCGGGTACCCGGCCGGGCGGGTCCGG
>NZ_CDWWXA010000202.1:0-6147 GCF_977971845.1 Frankia sp. CeCAU1
CACCCAGCCCCCTCAAACCCCGGCCAGACCCACGACCTGCGCAAACAGACTTTGCGGGTCACCCTGCCGGGTCAGTGTCGCGTTCGCCACGAACGGCCTGATCCACTTCTGGGAACAGTCCGCGCCCTGGTACCTCGAATGGCAGGATTTGGCGGCCCGACCCTCGACGCGGTTCTCGGCGCATCACGACGCCCACGAGAGCCCCGAACAGCTCAGCGACGAAGACCGGGCACGGCTCTCCGTGGGCGGAAGTCCCCGCCGGGCGAAGTCAGGGTAAGTTCAGGGGATCAGCATCGCCTTGCGGGCGCGGACGACGGCTTCGTAGCGTGTGCCCGCGTCCAGTTTCCGCATGGCGGATTGCAGGTATGCCTTGACCGTTTCGCGGGAGAGCGAAAGCCGGTTTGCGACCTCGGCATTGGTGCAGCCAAGCGCGACCTGGGCGAGGACATCGGTCTCACGGGTGGACAGGCGTATCTTGGAATTTCTTCCCGGCCCGCTCTCGCCGACGGCGACGAGACGTTGTGCGGCCGCGTAGATCCTGCGCTGGAGCGCCGAATCGGACATGGCTCCCGCGATGGCCCTCAGTTCGGAGTGCACCGAACGAAGTTCCTCAAGCGTGGCGGCGTGCGCGGGCTCGAGCTGTCTGACGGCCGCGAGCGACTCGGCCATCGCCAACCGATGATCGACTTCGTCGCGGATGGTGAGCTCGTGGACGAGCCGCCGGCCCGCGGCAACGATCTCGTCCCGTATCCGGTCGCCCAACGCGGCGGGCTGGCGCACCGCGCCGTAGAGGACGGCACGGCAACGGCCACCAGCGTGAACGGGAACCGCGAGTAACGAGGCGAGACCTTCGCGGAGGACGGGCCGGTCGTAGTCATGCGTGATGCTCCGCGCGCTGGCGTAGTCGGTCACCCCGACCGGGCGGCCCTGCAGGATCACCCGGCCGCCCAGTCCCGTGCCGGGACAGACCTCCAGATTGTGCAGGCCGGTGGTGCGAGTGCCCAGGAACTCCGTCAGGCGCAAGCGGTTGCCACCCACCTCACCGGCGAATGCCACCGGGACTCCGCCCTGCCGGATGATGGTGCGCAGCTCGGCCCGCAAGGCCGCGCGGTCGTCTGGACGAAGTAATCGGGTGTCACTCATCGCGTCCGTCCTCATTGCGCACACCGCCATGTTGTGCACGTCACAGTAACCCGGCCGAGCCAAGCCGTCGACCGGCCATCCCCGCGACCATCACGCGGCTACCTCCGCTACCACCCCGTGGCCATCCCCGCCTGCTACCAACTTTCGGGGGTGGCCGGCGGGGGCGGCTCGGCACGACTCTGTGCGGTGTTGGAAGGAGTTTGCCGATGACGTCGACTGCCGCGACCGAGACCTACCGCACTGCCCGCGATCTTCTGATCAACTTGCGCACGGACTACGGCAAGGCGCTGGAGGAGTTCCGCTGGCCACGGTTCGAAGGCCAGTTCAACTGGGCCATCGACTGGTTTGACCCAATCGCCCGGAACAACGACCGGGTGGCGCTGTGGATCGTGGAAGAGGATGGTTCGGAACGTCGGTGCACCTATGACGAGATGGCCCGTCGCTCGGACCGGGTAGCGACCTGGCTTGCCGGGTTAGGCATCGGCAAGGGCGATCCGGTGATCCTCATGCTCGGCAACCAGGTGGAGCTCTGGGAGTCGATGCTGGCGCTCATGAAGCTGGGCGCGGTAATCATACCCACCACTACCGCGATCGGTCCGACGGACCTCGCCGACCGGATCGAACGCGGCGGCGCCACCTGCGTGATCGCCAATGCCGCCGACGCGGTGAAGGTCAAGCTGAAAAACCTGAACGGTGTCATTGTAGGTGGCGAGGCCGCCGGCTGGCGCCCCTACACCGAGGCCGACGGCGTCACCGAGGTGCACCGGTTCGAATCCCGTACCGCCCCCACCGATCCGCTGCTGTTCTACTTCACCTCCGGAACCACCAGCCGGCCCAAACTCGTCGAGCACAGCCAGGTGTCCTATCCGGTCGGGCACCTGTCCACCCTGTACTGGACCGGGGTGCAACCCGGTGACGTGCATCTCAACATCAGTTCCCCTGGCTGGGCAAAGCACGCGTGGAGCTCGTTTTTCGTGCCGTGGATCGCCGAAGCAACGATCTTCGTCTACAACTACGGCACGTTCGACCCCGCCAAGCTGCTGGCGCAGCTCCGCCGGGCTGGCGTAACCACGATGTGCGCGCCGCCGACCGTGTGGCGCATGCTCATCAAGGTCGATCTTTCCGGCGGGCCCGGCGCGCTGCGCGAGGTGCTGTCGGCCGGTGAACCCCTCAATCCGGAGGTCATCGACCAGGTCCGCGCCCACTGGGGCCTGACCCTGCGCGACGGGTTCGGCCAAACCGAGACGACCGCCCAGGTCGGCAACTCACCTGGCGCCGCTGTCAAGCCGGGGTCGATGGGCCGTCCGCTGCCGGGCGTGCCCACGGTCCTGGTCGACCCGGTGAGCGGCCAGCGCTCCAGCACTGAGGGAGAGCTGTGCCTCGATCTGGCCGCGCACCCGCTCGCGCTAATGACCAGTTACCGTGGCGGCCCCGAACGCAACGCGGAAGTACTGGCCGGCGGCTACTACCACACCGGTGACGTCGCATCCCTCGACGAGGACGGCTACCTCACCTACATCGGCCGTACCGACGACGTGTTCAAGGCCTCGGACTACAAGGTGTCCCCCTTCGAACTGGAAAGCGTCCTCGTCGAACACCCGGCTGTGCTTGAGGCAGCCGTCGTGCCCGCACCCGACGAGGTACGCCTGGCCGTGCCGAAGGCCTACATCGCACTTGCTCCGGGATGGGAGCCGAACCGCGAGACAGCGGAGGCGATCCTCCGTCACGCCCGCGAAAACCTTGCCCCCTACCTGCGCGTCCGGCGGCTGGAGTTCTACGACCTACCCAAAACGATCTCCGGCAAGATCCGGCGCGTCGAGCTGCGCAGCAGGGAGAGCGAAGCCGCGGGCACCCGCCTCAGCATGGAGTACCGCGACACCGACTTTCCCAGGCTGACCAGCCGTAAGGCCGACTGATCGACCAGACACCGCGGGCCGTGGACGGGGCGCGCTGGAGTGCGCGCCCCGTTCCGGGGGTCGTCCGGTTCGGCAGCGGTGAGCCCGGTGGCGCTCAGGCGACTCGGTTATGAGGGGCGAATGAGGGCGCCCGCAAGCATGACCTGGGCTTCCGATATCTGGTCAGATCGGTCAGAGGAGCTCCGCGGCGTCGGTTCCGCGTCTGCCGGACTGCCACATGATGGCCAGCTCGGTACGTGACCGCACGCCGCACTTGGCGAGCACATGGGTGATGTGACGTTTGACGGTCCACTCCGAGATCCCGAGCTCCCGAGCGATCAATCTGTTGGGCCATCCATCGGCAACGTAGCGGGCGATTTCGTGCTCGCGGATCGACAAGACTATTCCCGCCGGCGCGACCTGATGTTCGAGGTGGCTGCGCAGCAGGTACGACAACGTCGGCCGAAGTCCCCGCAGGAGTTCGTGATCTCTATGATCGAAGGTGCGCCCGCCCGTCGCGACGACTCCGATGTAACCGTGAACGGGCAGCGAGGTATCCAGCCAGACGAGGATCTTGTCACTGATGTCGTTTTGCGGCAAGAAATCCTCGAGGAATTCTCCGCATCTGTCGTTGCCGAGGGCCATCTCTGCCAGTTGCGGGAGCACGGCCTGGCCGTATTCCTGCATCAGTTGACGAGCGAACTTGTGCGCGAAGACATCTTGACCGGCATACCTGTCCAGGTAGCGTGCCATGAGCTCGGGAAGGATGCCACGAGTGCGGGGCTCGCTCAATTCCAGCTGCAATGACGGGTGGCGGCCGAGGGAGAAGGTGAGGTGCTCGTAGCCAAGGTGCGCCGAGAACGCGTCGAGGACGACGCTACGGAAGGACGGTGACTCGGTCGCACCGACACAGTCGTTGATCACCGCGAGAGTGCGGCGGTAGTCCGCAGCTTCCAGCTCCACGACGGCCTCCAGCAAACATGCGTCCAGCGCGACGTTACCCGCCCGGAGAGACGCCACTTCCGAACGAATCACCATATCACTCGCCGCCAAGATTTTCAATGCCACCTAAGTGGCATTGAGGCGGACCTTCACGACAATCATTGTAGTGGTGTCGGTCACATTCTAGTCCAAGGTGAAATCCATGAAAGAGCATATCGTTACCGGGGCTGCGGGGGCACGACTACGAGTCCTCGAGCACAGCCCGGAAAAGGCGCCCACCGTCGTGCTGGTCCACGGCCTGTCGCTGAACGCGGGCGTGTGGGACCCGCTCGTTGCGCGGATCCAGAATTCGTTCCGCATCCTGGCGCCCGACCTTCGTGGGCACGGCCGCTCGGATGTACCCGAGGACGACACCTACGCGCTCAGCCGCACGTGGGCCGAGGACCTCGCGGCGGTTATCTCGCTCGCCGGACCGGGGCCGGTGGTTCTGGTGGCGTGGTCCTACGGCGGTCTGGTGGCTACCGACTTTCTACGCACCTACGGACAGTCCGGTCTGTCCGGACTGGTGTTGGTGTCCCCGTTGCGCAAGATCGGTAGCGCGGACGCCCTGGCGCTGTTGGGACCGGACTTTCTCGCGACAGCCGGTGGACTGACCTCGACCGACCTCGGCGAGGCGGTTCCCGCGGCGGGCGCGTTCGTCGATCTACTGCGCGCCGGGGACTGGGATCAGGCCACCCGCGAACGACTGCTCGGCGCCGTCCTCGCGGTACCGCCGCGGGTACGGGCCACGATCCTCGGGCGCGTCGACGACGGCGATGAGGCGCTCGCCGAACTGACCATCCCCACCCGGGTCATCTACGGCAGCGACGACAACGTCATCATCCCGGCCGCCTTCGCCGAGTTGGACACCATCATTGCCGCGGCGACCGTGACCGCGTACCCCGGCGTGGGGCACATACCGTTCGTGGAGAACCCCACACGCTTCGACACCGAACTCACCGAGTTCGTCGGCACCCTTTCATCTGCCACTGCTGCCGTGCGCTGACCGCAGCATCCACCCGATTATTCGGCATGGTGGCGGACGCCGTGCCGTACCGAAGTTGGGCGAAGGTAAGGGCCCACCGGTGAACGCGGGTACGCATCCTGAAGAACGGCGTTTATTCGACCGGTTCCGCACCTGCCCGTACCCGGTCAACGCTTTCAATCAGGACGTCTTCATGGCCTTCTTCGTGGGTCTTCTTCGTACTGGAGACGGACGGCCGCTAGAAACCAAGATGGAAAAGTAAACACCAATCAGAAAGGGAATCAATACCATGATCGCTATTACCGTCGAGGAGCGGATTGCTCTGCAACGTGCGACCATCGAGGAGCACATTCGCCAGGAGAACGCCAAGGAGTGGGAGAAGGTCTACGACACCTTCGTGCGTGACGAGCGTTCCTTCTACGATGTCGTCCCCATGAGCACCCATTACGAAGGCATCCGGGGCGTGCAAGACTTCTACGAGGCGCTCACTGTCGCCTTACCAGACTTCGTCATCACCGTCACCGGAGAATACGACCTCCCCGGCTATTCCTGGCGAGAGGTGACTGTCACCGGAACGCATCGGAGCGAGTTCGCCGGTATCACTCCACAGAACCATGTGGTTCGCTTCGAAATCGCCGCACTCTACCTCTTCAGCGACGACAACCCCGGCAAGCTCATCGCCGAACGCGCGTACTGGGACAACGACTCGATCTTCCGCCAGATGAAGGGAGAGGCCGACGCCCCCCGCGGCGGAGTTGGCCTGACCGACCGCGAACCCATCCGCGCAACCATCGCATAACCCACATCCACGGACAGGGCGCGCCGTCGTAACGGGCGGCGGCGTTGCCCTGTCCTGCACAGGCAGGGAAGGCCGCCGAGGACAACAAAACGCGCAGGAACGCCCTAGTGGAGCGTGATTCTGATTCCTTTGTCAGCCGTTGTTGGCAACCAACTTCTTGATGTTGGTCTCGACGAGTTTGACCTTGGCCAGAATCTCCCCGGCTGTCGCGGTCCAGACGAACGGCTCCGCAGTGGAGTTCCAGTGCTCGATGTAGTCCCGGATCTGTTTGATCAGCACCTTGACCGAGCTGAAGGTTCCCCGCCGGATCGACTGCTTGGTGATGATACCGAACCAGTTCTCGA
>NZ_CDWWXA010000203.1:0-6119 GCF_977971845.1 Frankia sp. CeCAU1
GGCGTGGGGGTCGTGGTAGGGGCGTAGGTCGAGGAGTAGGTCGGCGGCGGGTGGCGGGCCGTGGAGGAAGCCGAAGGAGGTGATCAGGATCTTTCGAGACGACATGGCGGTCTCCTGGCCGAGTGCGGCGGGGGAGCGGTCAGATCAGACCGAGGCGGCGGGCGGCGTCGGTGATGATCTGGGCGTGGTCGAACGCGAGCGGGGTGTCGTCCAGGGCGGAGTCGAGGGGCAGCCAGTCGGCAGCGACGGCGTCGTCCCCGGCGCTGATCTGGGTCTTCGGGCCCACGAGGGCGGTGAAGGCGTGGGTGGTGACGGGGCCGCGCGGGTCGCGACCGGGGGTGTCGTAGATGCCGACCGGGTCGGCGGTGGCGAGGGTGACGCCGGTCTCCTCGGCCAGTTCCCGCAGGGCGGCGGCGAGGGGCTGTTCGCCGGGTTCGATGAACCCTCCGGGCAGGGCCCAGTGACCGGCGAACGGGTCGTGCCCCCGTTCGATCAGCAGCACGTACGAGGACCGGCGGAAGGCGGTGAACAGCACGACGTCGGCGGTGAGAACGGCGCGGTTTCGGCGCATGAACAGGGTTCCTTTCGTGGGTGGGAATGCGGTTTGCTGGCCTGTTTTTGGGATGGGGGTAGCCCGGTCTCCCTGCGTGGTGGTGAGGGTTAGGCGGCGGTTTCGTAGTAGCCGTAGCGGGGTTGGTGGATGAGATTGTCGGCGAGAAGGGCCTTGAGAATGCGGTGAACGGTGGTCTCGGAATACGAGGATTGGTCGCGGATGGCGGCGGGGGTCGCGACACCTGCGGACACGAGCTTGTAGATGTCGCGACCGGCGGCGGTGGACAGGGAGGGGTGGGTCAGGTCGTGGCCGGTGGCGAGGCCGGCGAAGGAGGCTGGTTCGTCGTCGTCCGCGAGGTCGGGTGTGGGGTTGGTGAGGCTGACCCACGCCGCGGGTCGCAGGGTGATGCCGGTCGGGGTCGTGCGCGCGGCCGGCACGGGAAGGGCCAGCTGTGCGGCGGCGGGGGTCCACAGAGCGGCGGGCCGGGCGGCGAGTTCGGTGAGGCGGGCGGCGACGGCGGGGTCGTCTTCGGCGACGGCGGCGATGAGGTCGGGGTCGAGGGTGGTGCCGTCGAGGAACTCGGCGGCAGCGTCGGCAGCGGCGTCCTCGGCCGCGTGGTGGCGGTGGTCGTAGGCGGCGCCGATCTGCTTGCGGAGCTGGTAGCGGACGGCGGCTTCGAGTTCGAGGGTGGGAACGGTGGCGTAGTGGTCGGCGAGGACGGGTTCGGCGTGGAAGGCGCGCCCGGAGATGTCGCGGGCGCCGCCGGCGATGCGGTAGGCGTAGCCGTGCGGGGCCAGTTTCTTCGCGTTGCCGGTGAATCCGGGGATGAGGTTCCCGGCGATGTTGCTGGACAGGCGCATGACGATGCCGTTGTAGTTCAGCGCGTTGGACCGTAGCGATTCGGATCCTCCGAACACGGTTAGGTCGCTGTACTGGCTGGCGAGGACAAGGCCGATACCGGCTTTGCGGTAAGCGCGGGCGATACGGTCGGCCACGCCGACATTGTGAGCGGCTTCGACCGGTCCGACGATCTTCGGATCGAAGATCATGTGGCATTCGTCGATGACGACTATGAGGGCGGGTTGACGGCGACTGATCGGGTGCACTTCGCGGCGCACCATTCCGTTGATCTTCGTGCGGAACTTCCCGACGACGTCGACGGCTTGAAGCATGGTTTTGGCGCGGCCCTTGTCGGTGCCGAGGCTGGCCCAGTCGGCGTACTGGGCGAGGGTGGGCAGGCTGCTGCCGTCCTGCGGGTCGATCATCCAGACGGTGACCAGTCCGGTGGCCATCCAGGTCAGGCAGAGCTGTTCGATCAGTCGTGACTTGCCGGATCCGGAGGATCCGAGGATGACGCCGGAGTAGGCGCCGCGGTCGGGGTGGAATGCCTCCCAGGGCATGAGAGCGCCGTCGGGCCAGGCGCCCCAGTAGGACAGGCCGGTGTCCGGGTCGTAACAGGCGGTGGGTCCGGGGTAGAGCAGGGTGGTGGTGGCGGCGGTGCGGTCGAGGGTGACGACCAGGCGGGCGCGGTGGTCGCCGTCGGGGTGGTCCTCGAACTCCAGGTTCTTCGCGGACATGCCCATGGCCGAGGCGATCAGCGGGATGCGGGATTCCAGCCATTCGCGGGACTGCCGGCCCCGGATGAGGTGGACGACGTAGGCCTCCCGGCCGCGTTCGAGCACCTCCCGGTCGGTGAGCCGGGAACCCTCGACGGGCCCGCCGCGCCGGGCGACCCATCGGCACCACAGGTCCACGACGTTGCTGCCGTGTTCGCTGATCTCCAGCCGGGGCGGGGCGTCGGGAAGCTCTGGCGCCGGGATGGGCGGTGTGGGGCCGGGCGGATTGGGAATGTGGACGCGGGCCCAGTGGGGGGCGGCCAGGGCGTAGCCACCGAGGACGAGCGCGAGGGCATGCCAGCCGGTCGTGCCACTGGCGGCCCCCCAGTACAGCCAGCTGGCCCCCGCGGCGGCGCTGACCGCCACATGACGGCGCCGTCCGGCGCGGTTCGGCCGGTCGTTCCAGTCGGCGCGCCGCCCCCGGGCCCACCACCACACCACCGCCAGGCTCAGACAGAGCCCGGCCAGTGTCGGTCCGGCGCCGGGGATCAGGTGGCCGACTGTCGCGCTGGCCCACAGCAACCCGAGGATTCCCAGGGGCAGGGCCTGACCGCGGACCGTGAGTGCGTCGAAGCGGCCTCGGCCGGCGGCGGCCTGGGCGGCGTCGAGGAGTTGCTCCGCGCGGTTGCGGTCACCGGCGTCGAGGGCGGCCTTGGCGCGAGTGACCAGGCGGGTGACGAGCGGGTCGGCGGCGGCGCGTTCGGCGGCGGCGTTGGCCTTGGCCTTTGTTTCCACGTCGGTGGCGCTGTCGAGGTACGCCAGAGCGGTGGTGCTGTCGGCGGCGGCGGCAGCGGAGGCGAGGAGCTGGTCAACCCGCGGGTCGGCGGCGGTCGTGAGGGTCCGGCGGCGGGCTGGCGTGGCCGGCGGGCGGCTGCTCATCATGTCCTCCTTCGTGCGCGGCGGGGTGGTGGTCGGGTGGTGACCGCACGGCCCGCGCACCCCGTGGGGGCGCGGGTCGCACGGACACGACCCGGCGTGCGGGTCAGTGCTGCCGGTAGAACTCGACGCTGTCGGCGGCGTCGACCGCGGACACCGCCTCAGAGACGACGGCGTGGCCGCCGCCCAGCGCGTCGGCGGCGGCCTGAACTCCGCCCAGGGCGGTGACCAGCAGCTCCCGCGCGGTGTGGACCGGGTTGACCACGTCGGGGTCGGTCAGGCCGGCGCGGGCCATGCCGGCGAGCAGCGTCTCCATCTCGCTGGTCACCGTGTGGTTGATGTTGCTGTGCAGGGCAATCAGGTACTCCCGCGCGCCGGCGCGGTCGATGACCTCGGCGGACGGCTGACTGGCGGTGGGGATGGTCTGGTTGGTCATGGCGGTGTCCCTTCGATCGGATGCGGAACGGTTGGACGGCGATGGGCAGCGGCGGTGGTGGATGAATGGCGGCGGGCCCCGGCAGTAGCGGGCCATGGCGGGAGGGGTCACGGCTTCGCGGTGGTGCGTACGGACGCCCAACCCTCGGCCTCCAGCGGCTCCCACACCGCGTCGAGAGGCTGTCCGGACTCGTCGACGACGTCGGCCGGCACGCGTGGGTCGGGGGTGGGCGTGGCGGTGTCGGCCGACTGAGGGGGCTGGTGGGAGGTGTGCTCCCACAGGCCGTCCACCAGCACGAGCGGGTCACCGGACCGGGGCGGATTGCCGCAGGCGGCGCAGTGGCCGTCGAAGTGCAGCCAGCACACCCGACCTTTCTCCGTCCACTGGTAAGGGTTGCTGTCCTCGAGGGTCAGGTCGACACCGCAACGCAGGCACCGCATCGACGGGTCGACGTCCACATCCACGTCGAGGGCGTCGAGGTTGTCGGGGTCTTCGTTCCGGGTGTCGCCCACCTGGTCGGCGGTCTGGTCGTCCACGGGTCGCGCCCGGTGACGGCGCTGGGACGAACGGCGGCGGGGAGGGCGCATCTCGTCCCAGGGGACGGTGAAGTCGTCACCGTCCTTACGGCGCGCGCGCCAGTTGTCGGCGGTGCGGCGGGCCCAGGGCCAGCCGACACGGATGCCTTCCACGAGAGAGCGGAAGAACACGCCCAGCAACACCCCGACGCTGAACCCGCTGTACTGGCGACGGTTGGCCCCCTCACCGACGTAGACGTCGCGACCCTTCGACAGGGCGTAGCTCTTGACGCCGGCGTCCAGGGCGGCGCGGTAACAGGCGTAGGCGAAGCAGAGCAGGAAGATCAGATCCATGGCGGGTTCCTCTCAGGCGAACCAGACGACGGCGGCGGCGAGTAGGGCGGCGACCAGGCGCCCGGGACGCTGGAAGGTCCACGCCAGCGCGTAGGCGCCGGCGGACACCGCGAGGGCGGCCAGCGCCGCCGCGCGACGTGGGCCGGTGATGACACCGGTCGTGGCGGCGAGTTCGGCCAGCGACGGGGGGCGGGCGGCCAGCCAGCGGGAGCGGCGACTGTCGCCGTCCTGCCCGGTGGGCAGCCAGCCGGTGTCGATGCCGCCGGCCCACTGAGTGAGCCACGCGGCGCTGTAGGCGCTGGTGGTGACCGGCAGGGCGATCAGGTAGGCGTAGCCGACCCCGGCCCGCCGCCAACCCGTCGCCCATGGCGCACACCAGTCGGCCGACGTCGCGTAGCGGGCCACAGCTGCCGCTTCCGCCGGCTCTACCGCCACCGGCCCCCACCCGGTGACACGGTGACCGAACGCGACCGGCCACGGGGCGGCGAGACTCCCAAGACTCCCGCCCGACACCCCATCCACGGCCTCCCCTGCGGTATCCACGCTGGTCGCCGGGGACCCTCCGACAGCCATGGGAGTCTCGGGAGTCTTGGGAGTCCTACTCGCCGTCACGGTCACTGGGCCACCGCCGGCTCCCGCAGGACCTTCAGGAGGGTGTCGAGGCGCCGGGTACCCGCCTTGTGGCCGTGCTCCTTCAGCCCGGCGTGCAACGTGGCCCGGTTCAGCGGCCGGCCCGCCTTCGCCAGTGCGTCACGGACCTTCCGGCCGTCCGGCAGAAGGTCGGACACGTTCGGGTCACCTGGCGCGCCGCTGTCCGCGACGGGGGCGGGAGACGCCGCCTTCGGGGCGCGGAACTCCACGACCGCCGCCGGTCGGGGAGATGCCCCCGCCGCCGGGCGGGTCGCGGCCGTGAGCGAAGCGGGCGCCGGCCTGGACTCGACCTCGCTCGATCCGGCTGTGTCGGCGCTCGCCGCCGTCAGGCGCGGGGCGGGGACGGGGAGCGCGTGCGGGAGAGAGACGAGCGGTGCCGGCGGGTCCGTGTGCGCGGTGCCGGCGCGGTCAAGCTCCGACGGGCCCGCCCCGAGCGAACGGTGCCCGCCCGTGTGCCCGCCCATCTGTCCGCTATCGAGGGTGTCGCCGACCCGGGCCCACGGGGCGGCGAACGGAACATCCGCGATGATCTGCTCGGACTTCACCGGAGGCGCTGCGGCGGGCGGGGCGGTGGGCGTGATGTCCGGTGCCCAGGCATCGATGTGCTCACGGCCGGGCGCGGTGCCGGCCGACAGCCACCCGCCTTCCTTGATGGGCTCCGAGGGTGCGGCCGGTGTGCCCATGACGTTGGCTGGGATGTTGCCCTTGCCGGGCTTGGTGGCCTTCAAACCGGCGACCAGACCGAAGGCGACAACCGGCCAGACGGCCATGAGCACCACCCACGGCCCCGGCTTCCCGGCGATCGGCCCGGCGCCCGGCGGGTCGTCGGGGCCGGGCCGGTGGGTGACGGCGGCGAGGTTGCAGGCGCCGGAGAACAGGATCGCGCAGATGAGCACGATCACCGGCCAGGTCACGGACGCGTCGGGGACACGGCGCCGCGACACGATCGCGGCGAGGGCGGCGATCGCCATGGCCTCACCGGTCATGGCGATCAGGTAGGCGGCCCATCCCGGCTGGCCGGCCCACTTCGCGACGTCGTGGACATGCACGAAGGCGACCGCGAACACCCCGGCGCCCAGCGCGATCGGCAGGAACGTGACCGCGGCCCGCTCCCACCC
>NZ_CDWWXA010000204.1:0-1532 GCF_977971845.1 Frankia sp. CeCAU1
GTGACTCCTCTGACGCCTAAAGGCGTCAGCTTCTCAGGAAGCTTGCGCCACCTGAAGGGCGAGCCCCGCCCCGAGTATGTTGATCGCCGCGTTCACGTCTGCGTGCGCGGCGTGGCCGCACTCCACACAGCGGAACGTGGCCTGACTGGGCCGGTTCTCCGGGGCGACATGGCCACATTCGGCGCATCGCTGGGAGGTGTGGCGGGGGTTGACCTCGACGACGACCCGCCCGGCGCTTTCAGCCTTGGCACGCAGTGCGTTGAGGAACACCCCCCACCCGGCGTCGAGAATCGACCTGTTCAGCCCGGACTTGGCGGCCTGCCCGTTCGGCAGGAACGCCCCCGGCTGGTCCGGGTCGGGCTTCGGCTTGGCCCGGCGGACCATGCCCTTGACGTTCAGCTTCTCGACAGCGATCAGGTCGTGGTCGGCGACCAGTTCGCGTGCGGTCTTGTTCGCGAGGTCGACGCGCTGCCGGGCCACGGCCCGGGACTGGTTCGCGACCCGAGTAGCCGCCTTGCGGCGCCGCTTCGAGCCGCGCTTCTTACGGGCAAGGTCGCGCTGCGCGTTGGCGAGGCGCCCGGCGGCCCGTTCGAGGAAACGCGGGTTGCCGTAGTGCTCGCCGTTCGACGTGGTGGCCAGCGAGGCGACACCCAAGTCCACGCCGACGACGGCGCCCGTTGGTTCCAGCGGCTCGGCGGGCACGTCGTCGCAGGACAGCACGAGGTACCAGCGGGCACCCTCCCGCCTGACGGACAGCGTCTTGACCCGGCCAGCCACTGGCCGGTGCTGGTGGACCTTGACGTGGCCGACGCCCTGAAGGCGGACGAACATCGTCTTCGGGTTCTCGGGCTGCGAGTCCCAGAGGCACCCGTCACCGTTGGCGGGCCACGTCACCGTGTCGAACCAGCCGGCGCCCCTGAACCGCGGGTAGCCGGGCGTCTCGCCCGCCTTGACCCGGCGGAAGAACGCGGCGAACGCGAGATTGAGGCGACGCAGGGTGGCCTGCTGAGAGGAGAACGACCAGCGGGCCTGATCCGCGTCAAACCCCCGAATGTCCTTGAGCTGGGCCGACTGGCCCCCGTAGCGGACCGTCGTCTTGCTCGGATGCCGGTAGGCATCGCGCCGCTCCTGAAGCGCGGCGTTGTACAGCGCCCGGTGGTCGTCGAGCATCGCCGTCAACGCGATCTGCTGGTGCGCGGTCGGGCGGAGCAGGAACTTGTACGACCGTCTCAACGTGGCACCCCCGTGCGCCACGGCCGCTCGTTCTGCGTATCGATGTACCGGCGGACCGTCTCGGCGGACACCGCGCCGACGGTGGCAACGAAGTACGACCGGGACCAGAGCGTGGGCAGCCGGGAGCGCAGGTGCGCGAACTCGCCGCGTAGCACGTGGGACGTGAAGCCTTTGAGCTGGTTGGCGATGTACGACGGGGCGTGCTTCGGATGAGCTTTCACGAACAGGTGCACGTGGTCGGGCTCGATCTCCAGCGCGACGATCAGCCAGTCATGCTCGGCGCACTTCTCGCGGATCAG
>NZ_CDWWXA010000204.1:1854-6421 GCF_977971845.1 Frankia sp. CeCAU1
CCCGTCAAGCCGGTCTCGGACCGGACCGACGAGGACAGCACGGCGGTACTTCGGGCACCACACGACGTGGTAACCGAGGTCATAGGCGCCACCCGCGCCGACCTGCACCGTCCGGGACATGCCGTTGATTATACCAGCGTGGCCGGTATAATCGTTGCGGTCCGTGCCGGATTCCCCTGTCGCCTGAAGGCGACAGTCCCCTCCGGAGGTCATTGATGGTTGCTCAGACTACCTACTCGCTGCGTCACGCCTGCCTGTCCGGCTGGCTGGCGGCGGGTGTCCCGCCGACGCGGGTCGCTCAGTGGGCGGGCCACACGGTTCAGATGCTGCTGACGATCTACGCCCAGTGCATCGACGGGGACGAGGAGATTTGCCGGGCCCGTATCGCGGCTGCCCTGTCGGCCGACAGCGCATGATCCTTCGGGCACGTCTCAGACACAGACCGCCGCCGGTCACCGCCGCTAGCCGCCGCTGATCGCACGTCTTGAAAGGATGCGAAAATGCCCTCCCACCAGCGGAGACACGCCCTCACCAGCAATAAGTTTGCTATCCCAAAAAATCCTCGATCGCTTTATGCATTTCCCAGACCAGGATCTCAGCGGGAGCCGAGGCGCTGACCCGCTGACCGCCGGTTGCGGTGAACCGGACCGCGTCCCCGGCGTGCAGCACACCCGTCCCCTCCAGCGTCACCTCGCCCCGCGTCACGAACAGGTGCAGGTAGGGAGCCTCGGGAAGCGTGACGTCCCGACCAGGGCTGAGCCGGGCGGCGCACAGGGCCGCGAACCGGTTTCTGATCGTGATCGCGCTCTGCCCGCGGTGCCTGGCCATCCCGGACGCTACCGGTACCAGGCCGCCACGTAGCAGCTCGTTGTCGATCTCCAGCTGCTCGTAGCCGGGGTCGATGCCCCGACGGTCCGGCGCGACCCACATCTGGACGAAATGCACCGGCTCGTCATGCGGCTCCCCGCCGCCGTCGAGACGCCAGGAGTCGTTCTTCTCCGAGTGCAGGATCCCGCGACCGGCGCTCATCCGCTGCGCGAGTCCCGGGTAGATGACGCCGGAGTGGCCGGTGGAGTCCTGGTGCACGAGCGATCCGCGCAGGACCCAGGTGACGATCTCCATGTCCCGGTGCGGATGGGTCTCGAACCCGGTCCCGGCAGCGACCGTGTCGTCGTTGTTCACCAGCAGCATACCGTGGTGGGTGTTTGACGGATCGTAGTGATGGCCGAACGAGAAGGAGTGGTGGGAGTCGAGCCAGCCGACGCGCGTCGCCGCTCTGTCGTCCGCCCGGCGAATGTCGATCCGGGGCTGTGGGCGCAGGCCCGCGGAGGAGGGTGTGGCGGAAGACGGGCCCGCGGTAGAAAGGGTGGCGGCCGGTGGGACCGCGGCCGGTGGGGTGGACGACCCAGGGGAGGACGGCGTGGCCCTCATGGTGAACCCTCCTTCACGGTAGGCAGGACAATGCCTGCGCAGTCCAGCGTCGTCGGGGCCACGGACATTCCACGGCCCGCGTCCCGCCCAGGCAGATGACCCGCCGGCTAGAGCAACGGAATCACATGAATAGGCATATAATCTGTCGATTTTGGTGGCCGGATGGTGCGACCATGCGTTCCACGCTGCGGCGGATACCGCTGTCAGATCTTGCTAGCATGTTGCGCATGTCGCGCACGATCACGCTCCGGCTCTCGGACGAGGCCTACGAGGCGGTCAAGCGGTACGCCGAGGCCGAGCACACCTCGATGAACGCCTGGGTCGAGGGCGTGCTTGACGCCGAGGACATGCGCCGGCGCTGCGCCGCGCACGGGGCCTGGGTGCGGGCCGACCCGGCGGTGGCCGGCGCGGCCCTCGCCTTCGGGGAGGCCAACCAGCGGGCTCTCGCGGTGTCGGGGCTGCCCAATCTCGCCGACGCCGCCGGGTGAGGCCACCGCGGCGCGGTGAGATCTGGACCGCGGGCATCGGGCCGGCGCCGCAGGCGGTGCTGGTCCTCAGCTCCACGGTCTACAACGAGATCGCCGACGAGCCGACCGTGCTGGTCGCCCTGGTCGTGGAGCAGGCCACCGACGAGGGGTTCTGCGTCGACCTGGGGGAGGGGCAGTGGGCCGTGATGGGCCTGGTCACGTTCGTGGCCAAGGCCGCCCTGGGTGAATGCCTGCGCCGGGTCGACGCCCAGACGCTCACCACCGCCAACACCATGTTGTTCAAGATCTTGGCCACGCCCGAACGTTGACCTTACGGCAACGGCCCGAGCTGGTCGAAGGCGAAAGCAGCGGTGGGGCAAGCAGCGGGTCACTTCCTCGATGCGCTCCAGCCCGGCGTCGGCGTCCGGCTTGGATGTCGGCCGACGTCATCGCCGCCGCGATCAATCCGTTCACGGCTACCATCCGCCAGACGGAGGCGCAGCCTCCTCCCGGATGATTGCCTTCAGCGTCGCGTGGACGGCGGATGGATCGGTGAGGCGTGCGGCTAGCGTCTCGATCGCGAGTTCGAGGGGAATCGCCGCGGAGAACTTGAGCCCATCGGCAGCCTCGACATCGATGGCCGGAAGAGCGTCAACGAGGTCGTCACGTCGAACATCGAGCATTGTCCGTAGCGCGGCGGAGTTGACGTGCGGGCGAAGCCGCAGCCTGAGATCGCCGACCGGCGCGTCAGCGTCAACCAGCTCGCCGAGCCCCGAGGCGAGGGCCGAATTGGCCGCGAACCCGGCAAATGTCCACCAGATCGGCCGCTTCTCGGGGTCGCGGGTGAGGTAGGTGCGTTCGCCCGGCTCGTCACTGACACTGACACTGACAAAGGAATGCTGCGCGCGGAGCTTGTCCAACGCGTCGGCGGCCCGCCGGGATATCCCGATGCCGGCCGTTTGCCCGGCGAGGACGTCGAGGTGAGCCTGGGCGAGCGGATAGGACATGACCCGGGCCCCGCCGTTCCACCGGGACCGGCCTGGGTAGCGGCTCGGTTCGACCTGGACTCGTCTTCTCCGCCAGTCGACATGATTCACCTTCCAGGCACGACCGCCGAGAAGAACCACCCGCGGTCCGTGCTCCGGTCGAGCCGCGAGCGCGATCGGTGGCAGCTGGCCGAGCAGGCTACGTCCCCACCAGACCTGCACCATCGATTCGCCGGCGAAGGTTGACGTGAGGTCGAGGAAGTAGCGTCGCCCGTATTCCTTCTCCGCCCGCGGGCCGATCGATACCAGCCCGTCGGTGTGCACGACAAACCCGGAGCTGGCCAGATGCGCCAGTACGTCGACCGCGCCCGGAGTCCGGGCAAGCCCGCCGAGCCACTGCCAGACGTCGTGGTCGACGAGGCGGCCTTCCTGCAGGGCCAGTCCGAGGATTTGCTGGGCGACGATGTGACGGGGAAGCACGGGCGGGACGACCGGCTCGACGTATCCGCGTTGCCACAGCAGCGTGATAGCCGCCGCGAGCCACAGAGAGTTCTGCGACGTTGCCAGGAACAGAGTGTTGCGTCGGGTCCCGGGGCGCCGCCCGGTCCGCCCGAGGCGTTGCAGGAAGGAGATCACCGTGGCGGGGGCGCCGATCTGGATGACGCGGTCCAGGTCACCGACGTCGATCCCCAGCTCCAAGGTGGAAGTGGCGACGATGACGCAGTTGGTGGATGTCGCGAAGGCGGCCTCGGCCTGCCGCCGGTCATCCCGTGACAGGGACGAGTGGGATACATACGTCCGTACCCCGAGGTCACGCAGCGCAACCGTCAACTCCTCGACCTGGCTGCGGGAATCGCAGAAGACCAGCCTCTTCATCCCCTGATGAAGGCGGGCGACCACGAGGGCGGCGTTACGCAGGGAGCCCACGTAGTCGATCCCGACCTCCGTGGTGGCTGTCGCGTCCGTGCTGGCTGTCGCGTCCGTGGTGGCCGTCACGTCACTCGGCCGGACGACCGCGCGCGGCCGGGAGGATCCGTCCGCGAGCCAGTCGAGCAGTACGTCCGGGTTCCCGACAGTTGCGGACAAACCAATCCGCTGTACCGGCCGGTTGGCGAGCCCGCGTAACCGGGCCAACACCCCCAGCAGATGCCAACCGCGGTCGTCACCGGCGAAGGCGTGGACCTCGTCGACGACAACCGTCCGCAGGCCGGCGAAGAGCCATCGATGATCGACGCGCGCGGAGACGAGCATCGCCTCGATCGACTCCGGGGTGGTCAACAGAAGATCCGGCGGATCCACGGCCAGCCGCCCGCGTACCGAGTCGGCGACATCTCCATGCCAGACGGCGGCCCGCCGGCCGAGCCATTCGCACATCGCGGCCAGCCGCGGTTCGAGGTTGTTCAGCAACGCCCGCAGCGGACACACATACAGCACCGACAGCCCGCGCCATTTCTCCCCGGCCATCCGGGACAGCAGGGGCAGCGCCACCGCCTCGGTTTTCCCACCGGCGGTCGGTGCCAGCAGCAGCACGTCATGCCCGTCGAGGACCGGACGTATCGCCGCCTCCTGCAACGGGCGCAGGGCAGGCCACCGCAGACTGTTGACGACGTGATACTGGACGGCCGGGTCGAGGGCGGCGAAGCCCGAGGCCCCGGAAGTCCCCGAGGCCCCGGAAGCCCCGGA
>NZ_CDWWXA010000205.1:0-6059 GCF_977971845.1 Frankia sp. CeCAU1
GGAGAAGTCGCTCGGTGTGCTGCCCGTCGTGCGTGACTACCTGGCCCGCCTCGATGTCGCGGGCACGATCGACCGGCTCGCCCCGATGCGCGACAAGGTCAACCGGGCCACCCACGGGCAGGTGATCGCCGCGCTGGTCGCCAACCGGCCGACCTCGCCGGCCCCGCTGCTGCACGTCGAACGGTGGGCACGCCAGTGGGCGGTCGGGGAGATGTCCGGCCTCGCGCCGGACATTCTGAACGACGACCGGGTCGGTCGGGCGCTGGGCGCGCTCGCCCCGGTCTGCGAGGCCGTCGTCGGCCCGGTCGGCGCCGCGGCGATCACCGCGTTCGGCCTCGTGCTGCACGAGCTCATCCGGAGAGGGATCACGATGACGCCGCTCACGGACCACCTCGCCTACCGTAGGAACCTCGTCCTGCGCGGCATCGCCAGCCTCCCGGTCCGCTTCAAACAGCACGCCGGTGTCCTCGGTCAGGTGCCGACGTAGGCCGCGAGGTGCTCGCCGGTGAGGGTGGAGCGGGCTGCGACGAGGTCGGCGGGGGTGCCCTCGAAGACGATCCGGCCGCCGTCGTGGCCGGCACCGGGACCGAGGTCGATGAGCCAGTCGGCGTGCGCCATGACCGCTTGGTGGTGCTCGATGACGATGACCGACTTGCCGGCGTCGACGAGCCGGTCGAGCAGGCCGAGCAGCTGCTCGACGTCGGCGAGGTGCAGGCCGGTGGTCGGCTCGTCGAGGACGTAGACGCCGCCCTTCTCGGCCAGGTGGGTGGCCAGCTTGAGCCGCTGCCGCTCGCCGCCGGACAGCGTGGTGAGCGGCTGGCCAAGGCTGAGGTAGCCGAGCCCGACGTCGGCGAGCCGGTTGAGGATGGCGTGCGCGGCCGGCGTGCGCGCCTCCCCGGCGCCGAAGAACTCCTCGGCCTCGGTCACCGACATCGCGAGCACTTCGCTGATGTCGCGGCCGCCGAGGTGGTGCTTCAGCACCGATGCTTCAAACCGTTTTCCCTCGCACTCCTCGCAGGTGGTGGCGACGCCGGCCATCATCGCCAGGTCGGTGTAGATGACCCCGACGCCGTTGCAGGTGGGGCAGGCGCCCTCGGAGTTGGCGCTGAACAGCGCCGGCTTCACGCCGCCCGCCTTCGCGAACGCCTTGCGGATCGGGTCGAGCAGTCCGGTGTACGTCGCCGGGTTGCTCCGTCGCGAGCCGCGGATCGCGCCCTGGTCGATCGACACCACACCCGCGCCGGCTGGCCCCGAGAGATGGGGGATCGACCCGTGCACGAGCGAGCTCTTGCCGGAGCCGGCGACGCCGGTGACGACGACAAGCACCCCGAGCGGGATGTCGACGTCGACGCCGCGCAGGTTGTGCGCCGTCGCGCCGCGGATCGCTAGCCGGCCGGTGGGCGTCCGCACCGCCTCCTTGATGGCGGCCCGGTCGTCGAGATGGCGGCCGGTGCGGGTGCCGCTGGCCCGCAGCCCCTCGACGGTGCCCTCGAAGCAGACGGTGCCGCCCGCCGTTCCGGCGCCGGGGCCGAGGTCGACGACGTGGTCGGCGATCGCGATCGTCTCCGGCTCGTGCTCCACGACGAGCACCGTGTTGCCCTTGTCCCGCAGCCGTAGCAGTAGGTCGTTCATCCGCCGGATGTCATGGGGGTGCAGGCCCGTGGTGGGCTCGTCGAAGACGTAGGTGACGTCGGTGAGGGAGGAGCCGAGGTGGCGGATCATCTTGACGCGCTGCGCCTCGCCGCCCGACAGCGTGCCCGACGGCCGGTCGAGCGAGAGGTAGCCCAGCCCGATCTCCACGAACGAGTCGAGGGTCCGCCGCAGCGTGGCGAGCAGCGGCGCGACCGACGGCTCGTCGAGGCCGCGGACCCATTCGGCCAGGTCACTGATCTGCATCGCGCAGGCGTCGGCGATGTTGATCCCTTTGATCCTGGAGGACCGAGCCGCCTCGCTGAGCCGGGTGCCGCCGCAGTCGGGACAGGCGGTGAAGGTGACCGCCCGGTCCACGAACGCCCGGATATGCGGCTGCAGGGCGTCGGGGTCCTTGGCGAGGAACGACTTCTGGACCTTGGGGACCAGCCCCTCGTAGGTGAGGTTGACACCGTTGACCTTCACCTTGGTCGGTTCCTTGTAGAGGAAGTCCCGGAGTTCCTTCTTCGTGTACTGGCGGATCGGCTTGTTCGGGTCGAGGAAGCCCGACTCGATGAAGATCCCCACCGTCCACCAGCCGTCCACCTTGTAGCCGGGAATGGTGATCGCGCCCTCGGCGAGCGACTTGGAGTCGTCGAAAAGCTGGGTGAGGTCGATCTCGGAGACCGTGCCCCGGCCTTCGCAGCGCGGGCACATGCCGCCGGCGCGGGCGTAGGTCTGTTTCACGGTCTTGGTCTTACCGGCACCGCGTTCGACCGTGACCGCGCCGGCCGCTCGGACCGAGGGAACGTTGAAGGAGAACGCGTTGGGCGAGCCGATGTGTGGCTCGCCGAGCCGGCTGAACAGGATGCGCAGCATCGCGTTCGCGTCGGTGGCGGTGCCGACCGTGGAGCGGGCGTCGGCTCCCATCCGCTGCTGGTCGACGATGATCGCGGTTGTCAGCCCTTCGAGTACGTCGACCTCGGGCCGCGCCAGCGTCGGCATGAAGCCCTGCACGAAGGCGCTGTACGTCTCGTTGATCAGCCGCTGCGACTCGGCGGCGATCGTGCCGAACACCAGCGAGCTCTTGCCCGAGCCGGAGACGCCGGTGAACACCGTCAGCCGGCGCTTCGGGATCTCGATGCTGACGTCCCTGAGGTTGTTCTCGCGCGCGCCGTGCACGCGGATCACATCGCTGCGGTCGGCAACGTGCGGCGCCGGCGACCGCGGGTCCGGCGACCGCGGGTCCGTCCTCGTGGCCGTGCTCATGGCCGTGCTCATGGCCGTGCTCATGGCCGTGCTCATGGCCGTGCTCATCGTGTCTCCATCTGCCTGGTGCACGGGAGGTGCCTGGTGCACGGGAGGTGCCTGGTACACGGGAGGTGCCGTCGGGCCGGTTATGCTGCGATCGCCGGACGGCTCAGCGGAGCTCGTTGATGCGGATCAGGTTGCCCGCGGGATCGCGGAAGGCGCAGTCGCGAACGCCGTACGGCTGCTCGGTCGGCTCCTGGACGACCTCGGCGCCGCTGGCCTGCAGCCGCGCGAAGATGCCGTCGAGGACGGCGGTGGCCAGCGACGAGCAGCCGACCGCGAAACAGACCTCGGTGACACTCAGGTCGCCACGACGCAGCAGCGCCATTGCGCGCTCGATGCGCCGCGCCATCAGATAGGCGTACGGCGACTCGCCGTAGGCGAGCCGGAACTCGCGGCTGAGATGCCCGGCCGACATGTGCGCGCCGCGGGCGAGCGCCTCGACATCCAGCGGCCGCGCGTACTCCCGGTCGATCCGGTCGCGGACGCGGCGCAGCCGCGCGAGGTCGATCAGGCGCCGCGCCGCGACGGGTCTGCTCGTCACCTGCCAGATCGTGCCACATCGCGCCGAGCACGTGGACGGGCCGGGCCGGGCAACGGACAGGTGAACGGTCCACTCCGCCGCGCCCTGGGTGGCGATGGGACCGTGCAGGTTCAGTACCGCGTCACGGATTCGCTCATGTGCTCTTCCTCGCTGCTGGAGTGGATGTGCCGACGGCGGGTCGTGGTTCGGTGAGCGTGGTTACGAGTTCGTCGATCAGATTCTCGTCAACGGGTTGGCTGGTGGCAAGCATCCGGTACCAGATGACGCCGAAGACGAGGTCAGCGGCGGTGCCAGGGGAAGGGACGGGTGGCAGCTCGCCGCGGGTCCGGGCCCGGTCGAGGATGATCCCGAGCGCGTCACGGCGGCGCTGCAAGAACGAGGAGCGGAACCGTCCCCGGAACTCCTCGTCGATCTGAGCGTGGGCCATCAGTGCGCGCAGTGCATCGGCTACCCGCTGGTCACGGCCCAGCCGGAAGCTAGCCGTGAGGAAGGCACGCAGGTCGGCGGTGTAACTGCCCTCGTCCGGGATGGGCACGTGCAGGTCGGCCTTGGTGGCCAGCGCGTCAAGCAGCACGTCGGCCTTGGACGGCCACCAGCGGTAGATCGTCTGTTTGCCCGCGCCGGAGCGGGCCGCGATGCCCTCGATCGTCAAGCCTGCGTAGCCAACCTCTCCCACGAGCTCGATCGCCGCGGCAAGGATGGCCAGCCGGCTCTCCTCGCTGCGCTTGCGTCCGGGTCGGACCGGGATGGGGTGGTCGGTCACGGAGGCATGCTATCGTCAATCCGATACGAGACGTAACGGTTCGATTTAGGAGATCACGTGAGCGAGCACACCGCGCTGGTCGTCGGGGGAACGTCTGGGATCGGGTTGGCCACCGCCCGGCGGCTGCAAGCCCTTGGCGCAACGGTCCACGTTGTCGGCCGCGGCAAGCAGCGGCTCGATGACGTCGCGGCCAGCGACCCGGAGCTGATCGTCCACCGGGCGGACGGCGGCAACCGTGCCGAGATCAGCGCCGTCATCGAGACGATCGGCCGAATCGACTGGCTGATCATCAGCCTCAGTGGCAGCGAAGGTTCGGGATCTGTCGCTGACCTGGACTTCGACATGCTCCGCCGAGCCTTCGACGCGAAGTTCTGGGCTCACCTCACCACCATCCAGGCGGCTGTGCCGCACCTCACAGCGACCGGCTCCATCACGTTGCTCGGCGCGATCACCGCCCGCGCCGGAATGCCAGGAACCGCAGGCATCGCAGCCCTCAACGGCGCCGTCGAGGCCCTGGTCAAGCCGCTTGCTGTGGAACTCGCGCCGATCCGGGTCAACGGCGTCTCCCCCGGCCTGGTCGACACCCCCTGGTGGAGTGGCATACCCGACGAGGCCCGGAAGGCATACTTCGCCCAAGCCGCCCAGGCGCTCCCCACCCAGCGGATCGCGACCGCGGACGACATCGCCGAGGTCACCGTCGTCGCAGCCACCAACGCCAACCTCACCGGCACAGTCATCGAGACCGACGGCGGGGCCCGTCTCGTGTCGATGGGCTGACCAGCCTTCCAACCCGTCAGCGACGTCTTCTGCCGACAGCCCCGCGTGCAACGCGTCCAGCAGTCGCGGGGCAGCACCAGCGCGATCCCGTCAGCGGTGGTTGGTCAGCAGCCGCTTGACCACCTGGTTAGACGGGCCGGCCTGGATGGTGCCCAGCTCCCGCAGCACGGCCCGCGACCAGCCATCGGGAAAATCGCCGGCCGCCGTGTCACCGCTCCGCAGGACGATGCGCGCGACGTTCTCGTTCGCCCGGTCGGCGGTCCGCACCTGGCCCGCCGTCGCTGGGCACGGTGGCACCCGCGCGGCTCGCCGTGAGGGGAGGTATCAGGTGATCGGCGGGATCGAGCGAGTACCCGAGTCCCTCGATCTGTGCCTTCGACACGACGCGGGCCGCTCCGAGCAACGGTGGATGTAGTTCCGGACGCATCGGTTCGCCTGGTGACCGGGGCGCGGGCGGCCCGCGGGTTTCTTGTCAGGAACCGGGGCCGCTGCGCTGGCCGCCGTGGTGGCGGGAAAATCGGGGCCGCGGCCGTCCGGGACGCCGGTGTCACTGTGATGCCTTCCCGAGCTCGGGAGTCAGGATGGCGCGGGGACCGCTGACAGGCGCTGGTGATTGTTGCTTCGAGCACACGGGTCAGACTCTTCCGAGGCCTGTGGTCCCTCCGGGCGGCCGCGCCTGGTAGCCGTCCGGGGCTCGGAGACGTCTGGTGGAGTTGCTGCACGACCGGTGTGCCGCGCTGGATATCGGTAAGAAGGACCTCAAGGCGTGCGTGCGCACGCCGAAGGCGGGCCGGGGACGTGCCCCCGCCGGCAGGAGGTCCGCACGTTCGCGACGACGACGAACGCTCTGCTGGGACTGCGGGACTGGCTGGTCGCGGAGAAGGTCACCCTGGTGGGGATGGAGGCAACCGGGGGCTACTGGTGCGGGGCGTTCTACCTGCTGGAGGACTGCCTGCCGGTCATCCTGGTCAACGCCGCCCACGCCAGGGGCCTGCCCGGACGCAAGACCGGCGTCTCCGACGCGGCGTGGCTGTC
>NZ_CDWWXA010000206.1:0-6017 GCF_977971845.1 Frankia sp. CeCAU1
GCCGTTCCCCGCACCGCGGTTCCCGTCCCCCGCACCGTCGCCGCCGTGGGAACCGCCGTCACCACGGGGCGCGCCCCCCGAACCGCCGCCGCCGGGCGGGTCGTCATCGGGGCGTGCATCGTTCACCGGTACCCCGGATTCCCCGGCACCGGATCCGCCGGCTTCACATTCGCCGGCCTCGGGTTCGGCCCCGACGCGCTCGTCGAGAGCGGCCAGGGCCTCGTCGAGGACGGCGTCGAGGGTCTCGTCGTCCATTCCGGGGGCGTCGAACGGGCCGCGGCGGCGGCGATGCGGTAGCGCGAGACGGGCACCGGTACGGATGTCGGCGGCGAGCACCGTGGCGCGCCCCGCCCACGCGGCGAGTGCCATCGCGGTCTTGGCCAGCACCACGTCGGCGCGCATGCCGTCGACGTCGCAGCCGGCGCAGATGGCGGTGACGGCCCGCAGCGCCGCGTCGGTGAGCCGGACCGTGCCGAGCCGGCCGCGGGCGGCGACGACCCGGGCCGCGAGTTCCGCCTCCGCGTCCGCCCAGGTCGCGGCGAACCCGGCCGGGTCGGCTTCGAACGCCAGCCGGCGGCGGACGACCTCCGCGCGCACCGCCGGGTCACGGCTGGCCGCGACGTGCACGGTCAGCCCGAACCGGTCGAGCAGCTGCGGACGCAGCTCGCCCTCCTCCGGGTTCATCGTCCCGACCAGCAGGAACACCGCCGGATGGCGCACCGACACCCCGTCGCGTTCGACGTGGGCGACCCCGGAGGCGGCGGCGTCGAGAAGCAGGTCAACGAGATGGTCCCCCAGCAGGTTGACCTCGTCGACGTAGAGCAGCCCGCGGTGGGCGGCGGCGAGCAGACCCGGGCGCAGGACGCTGACCCCGTCGGCCAACGCCCGGTCCAGGTCGAGGGAACCGGTTAGCCGGTCTTCGGAGGCGCCCACGGGTAGTTCCACCAGCCGGGCCGGACGGGTCAGTGACGGCGACGGCGCGGGATGCGGGCCGTCGGGGCAGTCCGGTAACGGCGCGTCGGGCGCGCAGGAGAACCGGCAGCCCTCCATGACCGTCACCGGGGGCAGCAGGGCGGCCAGGCCGCGCACGGCGGTGGACTTGGCGGTGCCCTTCTCCCCACGCACGAGGATTCCGCCCAGCGTGGGGGAGACCGCGTTGAGCAGCAGGGCCAGGCGCAGGTCGTCCATGCCGACCACCGCCGACAGGGGGAAGCTCACCACGGTGTCGACGCCGTCGAGGCAAGCGGGTGCCGCCGGTGCGTCGTGTGCACCGGCTGCGGCTGACAGGATCGACAGGATCGACAGGACGGATACCACGGATGCCGATGCGGCGCGTGCGGCCGGGATGGTCGATGTGGTCGATGTGGCAGTGGTACGGGCATGCCGGGGTCCTCCCAGGGTCCTCGCCCATGGTCATCACGGCGACGGCCGGAGTATCCTGGCTCCCGGATCGACGCGCACCTTCGGCCTTCCAGCCGCCGCTGCGGCCGTGGCCCGTCGCCCCGCCGGGGCGGCTCGGGGTTCCTCTCCGGACCCCTGGTCGGGCGATCGCCGGGCACGCCCGCCTCCTCGTCGGCGAGCCTGCCCAGGAAGGGTGCGCTTCCCGGTGACAGTGGCGGGACCGCGCCGGACTCGCACCGGCTTCCTCCCCCTGCTGTCGCGTCTGTCAGCATGACATATCCGTCGGCGACCAGTACGTCGTCTCGACGACCAGGACGTCGAGACGACCCTCCCTCCCACCCAGATGACCGCTGACCGCTGACCGCTGACCAGACGCCCTGTGCTCGTTGAACCGGCGCTGGTCGTGGGCGAGAATCGTGGGCGAGGATCGCGGGCGAACTGGTATCCCGGCCAGCCCGAGGCCGGTGGACACGGGGGTGGCGACGTCATCCTCCGCGGTCGCGTCTGTCAGAATGATGTCTCCCGTCGACGTTCAGAAGGGCACACACCTTGCCCGACGATCCCGATCCCGCCGCGGGAATCACCGGGGACGCCCGCGGCCGGCTGCGTGCCGACTGCGGGCGCTGTTTCGCGCTGTGCTGCGTGGCACCGGCGTTCTCCGCCTCGGTGGACTTCGCGATTGACAAACCCGCCGGCACGGCCTGCCCCAACCTGAACGCGGGCTTCCGCTGTGCCGTCCACGAGCAGCTGCGGCCGCGGGGGTTCCGCGGCTGCGCCGTGTATGACTGCTTCGGCGCCGGGCAGCAGGTCTGCCAGGTCACCTACGGCGGGCGGGACTGGCGGGCGGCCCCGGACAGTGCCCGGCAGATGTTCGATGTCTTCGCGGTCATGCGGACGCTGCACGAGCTGCTGTGGTATCTGAGCGAGGCGCTGAGCCGGCCCGCCGCCGCCCCGCTGCACGCCGAGCTGCATGACGCCCGCGCCCGCACCATGCTGCTGACCTGCGCCGACGCCGACACGCTGCTCGCCGTGGACGTCCCCGCGCTGCGTCAGGCGGTCCATCTGCTGTTGCTGCAGGCCAGCGACCTGGTCCGCGCCGAGCTGCCGGGCGGTGCCGGGAACAGGCGTCCCCGGCGGCGCCCCCGCGGCGCCGACCTGCTCGGCGCGAACCTCGCCGGGGCGGATCTGCGCGGCGCGGCGCTGCAGGGAACCCTCCTGATCGGCGCGGATCTGCGGGGGGCGGATCTGCGCGGCGCCGACCTGCTCGGCGCTGACCTGCGCGACACCGACCTGCACGGCGCCAACCTGCACGGCGCCCTGTTCGTCGTTCAGGCCCAGCTCGACGCCGCCCGCGGGGACGCCACCACGGCGCTGCCCCCGGCTCTGACCCGCCCCGTGCACTGGACGCGCACGGCGGACCCGACGCGGCCGGACCCCAGAACGCACCCCGTGGCGGGCTCGGGCCCCGGGCCCGGGACGGTGCCGATCCCCTCGTCGTCGCCCAGCGCGGCCCGGCCGCGGCGGTCGGCGAGTTCTCCTCGGTCGCCGCGTTCCCCTCGGTCGCCGCGTTCCCCTCGGTCGCCGCGTTCCCCACGCCGCCGCTGACCGGCAGACCAGTCGTCGCCGGCGCCGGGTCCGATCCCCCGGTCGGGTCACGGCGCGGAAATCACGTCTTCACCGGCGGGATGGCGCGTCAGGATGGGACCATGGCACGCGAGGATACCGGCGACATCCGGCAGGACCCGGAACGGGACGCCTGCATCACCGCCACGAGCATGTTCGTGGGCATCACCGGGACCACCGACATCGGCAGAGGAATCGACCCGGAATCGTTGCAGGAGGTCCTGCGGCGGGCGTTCACCCTCGTGCGCACCATCGTCTCCACGCATGGCGGCTCGGTCGAGAGATTCATCGGGGACGCCGCGTTCGCGGTGTTCGTCGTTCCCGAGCCGCACGGGGACGACGCGCTGCGCGCCGTCCACGCCGCCCTTGAGATTCGGGCCGCGACGGAGGCGCTCGACACCGAACGGCACCACAACCGGGACCTGAGGCTGCGCGTGCGGATCGGGATCAACACCGGCGAGGTCACCGTCGCCGGTGGCGGCGTGAGTGCCGGTGGCGTCAGTGGCGACCCGGTGAACGTCGCCTCCCGGTTGGAACACGCCGCGCCCGCCGGCGAGATCTTCATCGGCGGCACCACTTATCATCTCGTCCGGGACAGCGTCACCGCGAGCGAGGCGGATCCCCTCGTCGTGCAGGGCAGGCCCGTCCCGTTGCGTGTGCACCGGCTGATCGGACTGGCCGCTCCGTCGCCGGCCGCCTGAGCACTACCGGCCGCCGCCGGTGCCCCGGCCCCGGATCCGTGGGCGAGCGGGACGAAGGGCGGTGCGGGACTGTCAGCGGCGCCGGACGCGACGTGAACCGGTCCGCGGGATGGCGGCCGGTTGGGGGCCGCGGCCCAGCCCGCCGTGGCGGACCTGCATGTGGGTGGCGAGCAGATGGGACGCCTCGGCCTTGGTGGCGACCCGGTCCGAGGTGATACCGCAGTACGTGCAGGTGTATCTGGCCATCATGAGGTCCCTTCGGATGCTCGGGTAGGGCCAGAATGCGGCAATGCCGCGACAGACGCATCACATTCCCAGTTCGCATACCTGTCTGAGACGCTAATCTTCCACGTGTTTGCATGTCAATCTGGTACGCCCATAAGGTGGGTGGATGCCCCGCCCGCCGTGGACGCCGAGGACGCAGGCTCACCATGAGCTCATGGCCGCCCTGTCCGCCTCGGTCGACGCTGCCTGCGAGGCGGAGGAAAGAATGTGGGAGGCCGCCCGCGCCGCCCGCGCCGGCGGAGTGCCGATCGACCTGGTGGCCGCGCTCACCCGACGCGGACGGACCACCGTCTACCGCCATCTCCCCCTTGGACAGGATCTCGGCGACGCCTGAACGCGCACCGCTTCGCCGGCGGTGGCCAGCAGTCGGCTGTCCGGGGCGAAGGCCACCTCGCGCACCGGCCCGACCCGCACCTGCATGCCGGGGACGCCGCGTGCGCGGTCCCGTCCACGCCGGATCCCAGGCCGGTCGGGTTCGGTCCAGGCCGGTCGGGTTCACAGCCCGACGCGGCCGGAGGGGTTGTCGCGGTCGAACAGCCGTCCGGCGCGGACGTAGCCGTCGAGCGACGCTGAGGAGCGCCACCGGCCCTGGCGCATGATCGACCGGTCGGCGACACCGGCGCGGGCGGCGGCGGTGGCGAACCCGGAGCGCAGCGAATGCCCGGCGAAGTCGGCCGGGTCGAGTCCGGCGGCGGCCACCCGGCGCTGCACGATTCGGGCCACCGAGCCCGGGTAGAGCCGCCCCGGCGCGACCTGCCCGTGCCGGTTGACCGCGCGGAACGCCGGCCCGTCGGTCAGCGCGGCGGCGTCCACCCAGGCCCGCCAGGCCCGCACCGGGCAGGTCGGCCGGTAGGAGCCGTAGGCGACGCCGACCAGGGCACCGGCGGCCTCCTGGTCGGTCTTCGACGCCCGGATCGTCAGGACGACTCCGTCGGGGGTCTCCAGCAGGTCGGCGACGTCGAGGCCGACGAGTTCGGAGCGGCGCAGGCAGCCGGCGAATCCGATCAGCAGCAGGGCCCGGTCGCGGACGTCGGCGAGGTCGTCGTCGCGCAGCCCGGCGACGACCCGGGCCAGCAGGGAGGTGTCCAGCGCGGCCTTGCGGTTCGGGCGGACCCCGCGGGTGCGGCGGATACCGTCCCAGACGGCGCAGACCTCCGGTGCGCTCGCCGGGTTGGGATGGCGACCGAGCTGGTGGGAGACGGAGATCGCGGCGAGCCGGCGGCGGATCGTCGAGGGCTTGTACCCGGCGTCGGCGAGCGTGGCGAGGTAACCCGCGACCGTCGCCGGGGTCGCCGGCAGCGGGCACAGCGGCACCGTCTGACGTTCACACCAGGCCCGGAACTGACGCAGGTCACTGTCGTAGGCCCGCCAGGTCGCCGTGGAACGCGCGGCGCGGGCGTAGTCCCCTACCCGAGCAAGCAGATCGGCGGTGAGCTGCCCATCGGTGCCCGGCGCCAGGACCGGCACCGGCGGCCGTGCCGCGCCGGCGGAGCCGGCCGGTAACGCACGGGGGCCGGCGATCGGCCTGGTGGTCTCGTCGTTCACCGCCGGGGCGTCCGGGCATCCTGGGGCATCGAGATCCACCCTGGTCCGCCGCGACTCGCCCGGCCTCGCCGCGGGAAACGCTCAGCGGGCCTCGGCGGACCGGTTCCCGGATCCACCCGTGGCCGGCGTGGCCGGCTCGGCCGACGGCGGAGTGTGGGGTGCGGCGGGCGCGGGGCCGGTGACCTGGGTGGGCGCCGCGGCAACGGCCGCGGTAGGGGCCGGCGCCTCGTCGTCGTGCAGGCCCTTGATCTCGGACTTGAAGATCCGCAGGGAGCGGCCCAGGGAACGGGCGGCGTCGGGCAGCCGCTTCGAGCCGAACAGGACGACGACGACCAGGATGATGATGATCAGTTCGGGAGCGCCGATGTCACCCACGGGAACCATCCTTCGGACGGGATCCGACGCACGGTCGGTCTGGTCCACATGTTACGACCGGCCGCCGCCCCGTTCGCAGCCCCGCCC
>NZ_CDWWXA010000207.1:0-5813 GCF_977971845.1 Frankia sp. CeCAU1
GCAGCGGGGGTGCTGGAGTCCCGGGGACACAGATCGCGGGAGTGACCGAGCAGGGTGAGGCGGCCCGCGACGATCTCGTCGAACATCGGCCGAGCCGGCGGGCATCTGCCGTCGAACGGCAGGAACCCGATCGGCCAGGATTCCGCTGGCGGCCTGCCGCGCAGCAGCATCTCGCCCAGGCCCGGGTGGCGACTCAGGACGGCCCGTTGCCCGCGCAGCCGGACACGGGCGCCGAGCTGGACCGGTCGCAGTCCCGCGGTGGTGCGCAGGTAGCGACCGAGCGGAACCGACGCGGTCACCGGTGAACGGACCGGGTCAGTGCGCCGATCGTGAGCTCATACCAGGCGTAGTAGAGACAGAACAGCAGCCCCTGCCGCCCATCCCGCCATCCGCTCCGCAGCAGGTACATGTAGCAGAAGAGGACCGCCGGCTTGGCCGGAACCAGCGGGAAGATCACGTCCCTCGCGATGGTCCGCGTGAGCGGTCGGGTCGACCCGGTGGGCCGGCGCACCTCCTCGCGGACCCGCGCCAACCGCTCCCGGACAGCGGGCTGCGTCACGCGGCGCGCCGCCTCCAGTTCGGCGTAGCGCACGTGCTTGCGTAGCCAGGCTGCGAGTCCCTTGTGGTCCTCGTCGATCAGGTCGGCGGACAGCCGTCCGACCTCACCAGTGACCACGGCCCGTTCGCTGTAGGTGACGGCGTTGTCGAAGTACGCCACCCGCCGATCGAGTAGCCGCGCCTGCCAGCTGTTCGCGTACCACCCGCAGTGCGCGATCCAGCGGCCTTCGAACACCAGCCGGCGTCGTTGGCTGTAGGCCGCGCAGTCCGCCGTCCCCAGCCGGGCGGCGATCTCGGCGGCGAGCGCGGTGGACACCCATTCGTCGCTGTCGAGGAAGTACACCCAGTCGTGGGCGATCCCCGGGTGGGTCATCGCCCACTGCCGCTGGCCGGAGAATCCACGCCAAGGCTCGTGCCAGACGGTCGCACCGATGGCGCGGGCCAGATCCGCGGTGCCGTCGGTGGAACCCGAGTCCACGACGACGACCTGTCGACACCAACCGACGGACCTGATCGCCCGGACGATGTTCGGTGCCTCGTTGTGGGCGAGGATGATCGCGGTGACGGGAACCGATCCCGGCGCCGGCTGCGGCTGTGTCGATCCGGCGGGGGCTGCGGTGTCATAGGGGGTCGGCCAGTTCGCCCGGCGCGGGGTTCGCGTCGTTGCTGGTTCTGGCGCGGCCGGTTCTGGCGCGGCCGGTGGTGCCGCGGGGAATGACGGGCCCTGGCGCGGCGGGATTCGGTGGGTCTGCGTCGTCACGGTGAGCTCTCTCCTGCGTCGAGCAACCAGTCGAAGTAACGCGTCGGATCGAAGGGGTTTCCCGTCTCGGGCCGTGGCGTGAACGTGAGCGCCGTGCGCAGCGCCACGGCGAGATCATCCGCCGACTCCCGGGAGTACGGCACCAGAACCGGGCCGGCCACCTCGCGGTTGTGTGAGGTGTCGCGGGCGATGACGGGTATCCCGGCGAGCCGTGCCTCGGCGAGAGGGTAGCCGAAGGACTCGATCGTCGTCGGCTGCAGCAACGCGCCGGCATCGCGTTGGTGGGCCCGCAGCTCGGCCGGCGTCAGCCGGCCCACGAACCTCAGCGTCCGACAGTGGGACAGGCCGTGTTCGTGGGCCTCGCGATCGGTCGCGGTGACCGTGATCGCGAGGTGGGCTCCGATCTCCTCCTGAAGCCGGGTCGCGGCGGCATCGACCATGCGGAGCAGGCGCCCCATCGGTTTGAACGGCGCGAACAACACGGGACACAGAAACCGGCCCGGCGTACGGGTCTGGGGAGGGGCCGGATCGGGGGACAGCGGATGGGGCCGGACCACCAGCCTGGCGGACAGGCTCGGAAGTACGGTGAGAACCCGGTCCGCCATCGTGGTCGTCGGTACGACGATCACGTCCGCACGACGGGCGAACAGCCGCACGAGACGTGCTGTCCGTGCCATGCCGTCGGGCAGGCCGCCGGGTAGCCGCTGGGCCTCCTCCGCCGGCAGGAAGTGCAGCACGTTGCGCAGCAGGACCCACCGTTCGCCGCGGGTCGCGAGGAAGCCGACGTTGTTGAGGGCGATCGCGCGCGCGTACCGCCCAGGCCGCTCCCGGCGGGCGAGCCAGCCCGGTCCGATCCGGCGATCTCGGCCGACCAGCTGGACCTGCAGGCCCGGCCGAAAGCTCAGGTAACCGTCCAGTTCGGTCAGGAACCGCAACGCCCCGCCCATCCGGGCACCGGCACAGTCGACCAGGATCGGGTGGGTGCTGGAGGTCGGCCTCACGCCGAGACACCCCGCGGTGCGGGGTCGTCGACGAGACCGGGCTCGGATGACGGGCGGCTGCCGGGTACCGACACCGGGCGACCGTCGGGCTGCGCGGACCCGCGGATGGCCCGGGTCGTCGATCGGGTCCGGCGGGCGTAGAGGTAGCCCGACGCCGCGTCGCCCAGATGGGCAGTCGGCACCAGGTCGTTACCGAGCAGAGTGACCTCGAAGCCGTGCCGGACCAGCAGGTCGTCGAGCGTACGGGGATCGCCGAACCCGGTGTGCACCTCCATCACGATCCGACCAACCGCGTCCAGCCATCCAGGCTCGTCGAACAGGGCGAACTCGGAGCCTTCGATGTCCAGCTTGACGAGGTCGACCTGGTCGACCCCGCCAGCCTCGAACACCTCTGCCATGGTGAGGACGTCGACGTCCCCGTCCCAGTGTGTCGCGTTCCGGCGGGCCCGCGGATCGGCGAACACGCCGGCGGTCGGACCGACCAGGGCGTGGAGCAGCTGGATGTGGTTCGACACACCGTTGCCGGCGGCATGGTTGATGAAGGCGGGGGCGAACCCGCGCTGCGCCTCGACGGCAATCACATCGGCGCCCGCTCGCGCCGCGAGCACCGAGAACAGGCCCTGGTTTGCGCCGAGGTCGACGACGACCTCGCCGGCCGCAGGCGCGTACCCGGGGAGAGCGTGGTAGACCCCGCGGCAGTACATCTCGCGCGCGCCGCCGAACGCGGTGCCGGGCAACACGACCGTCACCCCGGGCAGCGGCCGGTAGGTGTGGCCGCCGGCGGCCATCGCCCGGTCGGCGGCATCCAGGTTGCCCGCCCGGCGGATGGTCGGAGCATGCCGGGCCACGGCGGCACCGAAGCGCAGCGCCGTCGGGGGACCAGCCACCCTGGCGATCCGTTGGAGGTCCTGGAGCAGCTGGGTGGCCTGGTCGATCCGGAACATCCGGGTCTCCGTTCGGTCGGGAGAGCGGCTGGGGGTCACCCGATCGGGTGATGAGGCGGCCTGCGCCGCGATGCCGGCCGCGAACGGCCGCGGACGATGGTCCAGATCGCGGCGGGCCGCGTCGATCGCGAACGCCTTGTCCTCGGTGAGCCGGGCGATCTGTTCGGCCTTCAACCTTGGCGAGGACACCCGCCGCTCGTAGGCACGGGTCACGGCGATGACGGGGCGGACCGGCACGGGCACGCAGATCACCCGTCGGCCGACGGCGGCGCCGGCCGTGATCACGACCTGCCGGAACGTCAATGCCTCCGGCCCGGCGACGTCATAGGCGCGTCCGATCGCCGCCGCGGTCGTCGTTGCGCGCAGCACGGTGCGGGCCAGGTCCTCGACGTGCACCGGCTGCTGCAGATGATGCCCACCGCCGGGGACCGGCAGCACCGGAACGCGCCGGAGCAGCGCCAGCAGTCGGGCCATGTTCCGGTCGTCGGGACCCCCGTAGATCATCGTCGGTCGGATGACCGTCCAGTCCAGCCCGCTCGCCGCGATGGTCCCCTCGGCCGCTACCCGGATCCGCTTCGAGGGTGGATCGAGCGTGGTGAAGATCCCGGTGGTGGAAAGGAAGACGGCCCGGCGAATGCCGGCCGCACGGGCGGCGGTCACGATCGTCTCCGCATGGCCGAACCCGAGTGAGGCGATGTTGATCAGCGCCTCGCAGTTCGCCTCGCGGAACGCCGGGAGCAACGTCGCCGGATCGTCGAGGTCACCGCGCACAGTCCCCGCGCCGCGTCGGCGCAGCTTCGTCGCCGCCGCGTCGCTGCGCGCCAGCCCGACGACCCGGTGTCCGTCCGCGAGCGCCCGGTCGACCACCCGGCTTCCGAGGAAACCGGTGCCACCGGTGATGAGGAACCTCATGCGACCACGTCCGGTGCGGGTACCTGCACCGGTGGGGAAAGGGTCGTCGGTGGGGGCAGCGCCGGGAACGGTGCGTCGTCGAACAGCAGCGTCTGGTACCGGCGGGCCAGGTCGTCGCGATCGTAGTGGGCCTCGACGTGCGCCCGCCCGCCGCGGGCCATCCGCGCCCGGCGGTCCGGGTCCGCCGCCAGGGCCAGGACCGCCTCCGCCAGCGCGGCCGGGTCCTCGGGGGGCACGACCATCTGTCCGGCGGCAAGGAGGATCCGGGCCGCCTCGCCGCGGACCGCCCCGATCACCGGGCGGCCCGCGGCGAGGAACTCGAACATCTTCGACGGGATGAACGTGTCGAACATCGGCACGTCCCGCAGTGGGACAACGCAGATGTCGGCGGCCGCGACGACGGCGGGTACCTCCTCGCGGGCAACCCCGTCGCGCAGCACCGTGTTGGCCAGCCCCAGGCTCTCGACGTGCCCGACGATCCTGCGTTTCTCGGCCCCCTCACCGACGAAGGCGAACCGGATCGGCCGGCCGGTCACCCGGGCGGCCGCGTCGGCGATCGAGGTCAGCCCGTGCGAGATGCCGTGGGCGCCGAGGTAGAGCACGAGGGTGTCGCCGTCGGTGGCGCCCAGCCAGGCCCGGATGTCGGCCGAGGCCGCGGTCGTCGGGTGGAACCGGCGGAGGTCCACGCCGTTGGGAATCACGTGCACCTTGCGCGGCGCGATGCCTCGTCGCACGATGTCCTCCCGGAACCCCTCCGTCACCGTGACAACGGCGTCGGCGGCCCGGTAGGCGGCGAGTTCGAGGCGTTCGAGAACGCCGAGGACCCGCCGGTCGGTGAGGACGCCGAGGTGCTCGAAGATGGCCGGCCACAGGTCGCGGACCTCCACGACCAGCCGGGCGCCGCGCAGCCTGGCGAGCAGCCAGGCCGAGCCGAGGGGAAAGAAGGTCGGCGAGGACACCACCACCACGTCGACCGGGCCGGCGGGCCAGCCGCCGAGCAGGACGCTGGTGACCATGAACGACAGATGACCGAGGGTCTTGCGGGTGATCCCCTCGTTGGGAGTGGCATAGAGCCAGGTGCGTACGACGCGGTAGCCGTCGACCCGCTCGGTCCGCAGCCAGGCGCCGTGATAGGCGGCAGGGATCTTGCCCGTCGGGTGGTTCGGCATGCCGGTGAGTACGGTGACGTCGAGCCCGTTCGCCGCCCACGCGCGTGCCGTCTCCGACAACCGGGACTGGGGAGCTCCGGTCTCCGGGGGGAAGTAGTGCGTCACCAGCAGGACGCGCGACCGGACAGGAGAGGGGACCACCGACCTCGACCTCCAGTCGCCCTTTACATCCTTCGCCATGAGTAATGCATTGTATTCTGTGAGCGACTAAACGTAGGCGATGTCGCATCGCGTGTGTCGCGCTTCGTATCGATCTCATTGCCATCCATCGTCGTTGTCGGCCGCCTGGCGGTCGCGGGGGTACGAGCCGATCAGTGGCTTCGACCGGCATCCCCCAGTGGTCGGGTTCCGTTGGTCCGGTCTGTCCTGTCCGGGTTCGTCGGCCGGCGTTGCGACGGGATCGCCGCGACGCCGGACGCGGCCGGTGTGGGGGACGCGGCCGGTGTGGGGGACGCGGCCGGCATGGGGG
>NZ_CDWWXA010000208.1:0-5718 GCF_977971845.1 Frankia sp. CeCAU1
AGACGCCCGCACCACCGCCCTCTTCAACCTCGCCACAGCCGGACAGCCAAGCTGAGAGCGCGACATGACCGCCGGAGCCTGCCGAATTACTCATTCTGGTATCAAGCTCGCGGTGTGGGCCGCGCCGCGCGACGGCTGCGCGCGGCCGTGGACGGCCGTGCTCGCCGGTGCGTCGCCAGCCCACACCGCGCAGACGATTCCTTGGATCTTCGAGGAACGCCGCCGGCCGGCAGCGTCGGGGGAGGGCAGCCATGGCACGACGAGCCCGACCATGGCGGTTGCGCCGCGCACGCCGGGTGGCAGGAAAAGCGAGTAGGGGGCACGCCAGCGCCCAGCCGGGAGACTGAACCAGGTCGCTCCGCTCCCCGGCAGCCCGACCCGCGCAGCCTGCCAGCGGCGAGACCTTCTGTGGTCTCTTTGCAAGTCAGGCGGATTTTTCTTCGTCCGCACCTCTAGCTCTGCGGCCAACCCTGTGACCAGGGAGTCTAGCCATTTCCGGCTAGACCTCGTACGTGGAAGTGCACCTGTGTAGTTCGTTTATCAACAACTCGTCCCCAGAAGAGTTGATCTTTTGCACAGGTTGTCCACAATTGCCTGTGGATAACTTTTTGGTGGTTGCCGTACCTGTCCTCTAGCGTCCAGAGCGAGGACGTAACGTTCGGAGCGGGGACGGCGAGTAGTCGAAAAAGCGAACGGCTCCCGTGCGGGAACACGGAAGCCGTCCTCGGATGATCATCCCGGGTAGACGGAGAGGAACACCCTTGACTCAAGACAGTACGAAAGATCTTGTTGGTAGTACACCCGCGGGCTCCGGAGGTGGTGGCCTCCCGCGCTGGATCCTGATGTTGATCGTGCTTGTGCTGTGCACTGCCCTCACTTTGATTGATCAGGAAGTGGGCGCGGCTCTGGCGGTGGGATGTGCGGTCGCCGCCGCTGTCGATCAGTTGGTCAGATCGACGAAAGATCGCTGACATCGGCCGGGTGCCGGGCGGACAGAGCCCCGGCCGGCACCCGGTCCGGCGTCCGCAATGTAGCCAAACGTGTACCAAGCCGGCGGACGTCCACGGACAGCAGTGGCCGACGGCGACATCGGCGCCCGGGGTCTGGTCGACTGTGCGGACGACCAGGGACATCAGCGGACGAACCGGACCGACTTTGCAAGACAGAGGTCAAGCGTGCCGCCAGACGCCGAGGTGTAGCAACCGCTGTAGCCACGCGCCCGGACATCGACGGGCGGTGGCGGACATCGGTGGACCGTCCGAGCTGGGCCAAGGCCTACGCAGCAGGGGACAGCCTGCGCCTTACAAGCAAGTGGTCACCTCTCGCATCACTTCGTCCGCGGCGAAGCAATGTACCCACCGCTGTACCCGAGCCGACGGACGCTGGCGGACCGATGTGGATGCGGGCGGACACGCCGCCCAGGTCGGGCCGACGCGGCGGACCCTCGCGGACGTCGGCGGACAAACCGCCCGCTACTCTTAATCCGCGGGTTCGGGGTTCAAGTCCCTGGCGGCGCACCCGTATCTACCAGCGGTTTCGTCCATTTGGACGGGGCCGCCGTTTCTTTCTGGCAGCCATGTGGGCAGCCAGTGGGCGGCCACGGGCGCGCGCCATGTCAGCCTTTCTCGTTCTCCTGGTTTTGGCCTTCTTCACCGTCCGTGGCCGGGGTTGTTTCTCCCCATAGGGCGGAGCCCATCCGATCCGCCGCGTCCGTCGACAGCTCCGGCGCCACGTGGCTGTACGTACCGAGGGTCAGGCTGATCTGCGAGTGCCCCATGATCTCCATGACCACCCGCGGGTGAACCTTCTGCGCGAGCAGCAGACTCGCCATCGTGTGCCGGGCGTCGTGGAGCCGGGCCGCGCGGACACCGGCCTGTGACAGCAGGTCCTGCCAGGCCCGGTGGTCAGCCCGGGGGTCGAGCGGCCGCCCGTTCGGCTGGACGAACACGAGATCGTGTTCGTTGGCCCACTCGCCGCCGGCCGCCTGCTGTTCGGCGCGCTGTGCGGCCCGGTGGGCCCGCAGGCTGGCCGCCAGGTTCGGCGGGATCACGATCGTCCGCCGACCGGCCCGGCTCTTCGGACGGACGATCACCAGGCCCCCGCCGGTACGACGGGGGCACCGACGGGCAGTGGTGCAGTTCTTCGGGTCGGCACAGCCGTGCGCCCAGGCCCGCCGTTGCAGGGCTTGGCGCACCGTGAGCGTGGCCGGGACCGCGTCCAGGTCGACCGCGTCCCAGGGCAGGCCCAGCGCCTCACCCTGCCGGAGCCCGAGCGCCAGCGCGACGGACCAGCGGGCCGCGTTGCGCTGGCCCTTCGCCGTGTCGAGGATGGCCCGCGCGTCCGACGCCGTGAGCGGACGGATCTCGTCCCGGTCGACGGAAGGCGGATCGACCAGCGTTGCCACGTTCCGGACGATCCGTCCCCGCCGGTGCGCGACCTTCAGCGCACGGGAGATGATCCGATGCATCTGGAGCACCGTGGCCGCGGCGAGCCCTTCTTTCTCGCACCGGTGGTAGAACGCTTCGAGGTGCTCCGGGGCGAGCCGGTCGAGCCGGACCGCGCCGAGCGCCGGGACGATCCGGTTCCGCACGTACCCGCGGTAGGTCGCCAGGGTGGACGGGCGGACCTTCCTCGCCGCGATCGTGTCCAGCCAGAACGTGAGCCACTCGTCCAGCGTCAGCGGCTTCACCCCGGTGACCACGGCGACGCCGTCTTCCTGCTCTCGGCGCAGTGCCCGCAGCTTCTCCGCGACCTCCGTGCGGGTCTTGCCGGACAGGTACTTCCGCTGTCGCTTCCCGTCCTTCCAGCCGAGGTCCACGGTCGCTCGCCAGCGGCCGGAAGCGTCCTTGTAGATCGCGCCCTCACCGGCGCCGCGCCGGCCCTTGCGCGCGGCCATCAGGCAGCGTCCAGCGGGTTGCCGTCGGGCCATTCGATGGTGTCGCACCACGGGCAGCCGTAGCGGCTGTCGCCCATGTCGCAGGCGAACTTGGACTCACCGTCCGGCTGGGGGTAGAGCCGACCCTGTCCGGCGCGGGCACGGTCGAGGTGTTCCCGGAGAGCCTGTTGAAGGCTCATCGTCGGGTGCCCGTCGTGGTCGGTGTTCATGATGAAAGGGGCTCCTTGCCGAAAGAACGGGGAGAGGCGCGCGGGCCGCGGGTGGCGTTGCCCGGTGCCGGTGGCTTTCCGTTCTCTGGCGCAGGAATGGTCTGCCGGGGCGCCGGCCGCGTCCAGGGCGCTTCGCGTCGCTGACGCGATCGGCCTACGGCCGACCCTGGACCCGTCCGACACCCCGACAGCTTCAGGCGCCACCAGAGGACGGAAGAAAAATGGAGGGGTAGAGCAGGCAGAGCAGCCGCTATGGGCGGGGAACGCTCGCCGCCGCCGGTCCCGTCGAGGGGTTGGCGTTGGCCGGGACGACTGCCGAAAGCCCGGGGTCCTGGCGGAAGATCAGGACGAGGTCGACGTCTCCGAAGTGCTCGGCGAACACGGCGTCCGCGGGCAGGTCACCCAGGATCACGGCGAGGTCGCCGACGTCCGCGCCGGGCCGGATCGTCAGGGTGTGGTCGCCGCTGTCGGTGGTGCGGGTCGCGACGAGCGGGGAGTCTCCGCCGGGGGTGCGCCACGCGCCGAAGTTGCCGGAAGAGAAGATGTTCATCAGGGCTTCGTTCCTGTCTGAGGCAGGGGTGGGGTCTCAGGTCCCGGTCGGGTGTTGGCGCACTCGCCGGGACCGCCTTGCTTGCGAGCCGGATCGGTCGGGATGGGTGGTGCTCGGCACCGCGCCCGCGTCATGCCGCTTTTCCCTCTTCGACGACGCCGCGCAGCCGGTCGACGAAGGCGACCAGGTCAGCGGCCGGGATGCGGCGCGCGCGTCCGATCCGCACGGACGGGATGTCGCCGCTGTTCATGAGTTCGTAGATCGTGGTCCGGCCGACACCGAGGAGTTCGGCGGCTTCCGCCGGAGTCAGGAGAAGCTTGGTCACGGTTCTCTCCCACGGGTCAGGACGGGTGATCAGGCGGCTTGTGCCCTGCCCGGTGGGCCGAGGCCGATTGCCGGAAGTTCGTCGGGTGCGGCGCGTCGGGCCGCGTCGAGCTGTGCGCGCCAGGCGTGGCGTTGCGCGACGGCCTGCAACAGCAGGTGTTCGCGGCGAGGTGCGGCCGGGTCGCCGGGCCGGAGCATCGTCCAGGCGGTGCGAGCCGGGTCGGTGTCGGTTGCCGCGGCCGGGCCGGTGGCGGTGTGGCCGAGCGCTTCGAGCTGCTCCCGGATGAACGCGACGCGATCATGCTTGTGGTCGGTCAGCGACTTGCCGGACCACTTGCGGCTCACCAGGACCCGCCGGCCGCCGAAGCCGAGGGTCTCCCGTCGGTGTGCCTTGCCGCGGCAGCGTCCCGGGACGAGGCCCGGTTTCGCGTTCTTCGGCTGGACGCCGTAGCGGAGCCAGTTCGCGCAGGTGGGTGAGCAGGGTTCGTAGCGCAGGGCTTCGGCGAGCCGGTCGACGTGGCGCCGTTGCCGGTCGGTGGTGGCCGTGTGGCAGGCGTCGAGGCTTTTGGTCAGGTACTTGCAGAGGTAGCCGATCATCCGGCCGGTGTGCGCCGAGTTCGAGGTGAAGCCGTCCGCTTGCAGTTGCGGGCCGAAGCGCACCACATGGGACGGTTCGTCCTCGTCTCCGATGGCGTCGAGCGCCTCATCCCAGGTGGGCAGCGGCCGGCCGGAAGCCGGATCGACGTATCCGCCCGTTTCGCTTGCCCAGGTCGGGAGTGCCGTGTCCAGGTAGACGGGCTGGCCAGACGGTGGCCACCAGACCTGGTGATACGTGGCCGCCGCCACCTGCCGCAGCAGGGCCCGTGGCACGGTTCCGCGGAGGGCCGCGTGCAGGTGCGGGGCGAGCCGCCGTTGCGGTTCGAGCGCGGCGAAGTACTGCACGTCCCAGCCGACCGCACGGCGGAGGTTCTGCCAGAAGCGGTCGATCAGCTTCGGAAAGTGGATCGCGTCGCGGGCCGCCCGCCGGTAGTCATACGACGCTGGGTCCACCGGAGCTCCGTCGGAGTTCACCCGCCCGTAGGTGTCGCAGGTCAGCGTGAGGAACATCGACGGCCGCCAGGTCGTGCCGTCCGCCGCCTCATACGTCCGGCCGATCGTGCGCTTCTCCACGGGCAACCGCGGCAGGTCGGCAGCGTCCTGCCACCGGCGGGTCGAGCGGGCACGGCGGGGCCGGTCCCGGTTGTCCGGGGCAGTCTTGCCGCGCACGCCCAGGGCGTTGAGTTCCTCGTCCACCTGGCCGATCAGCGCGTCGATCTCGGCGACGCCGGCCGGGTCACTGTCCCGTTCCGCGTCCTGCCGGGCGACTTCGAGATCCGCGCGGAAGCCGGCAAGGACCTTCGCGTCATCGGACGGCGGGTCCGGGTCGGGAAGCGGTTCGTCGTCGAGGTGCCACCCTGCCCTGCACTGCGCCATCCGCAGCCGCCGGGCCTTCTCCGCGCAGGTCGGGCACTTGCTGGCCAGGGTGGCGCCGCAGGGTACGGGGATGATCTCGGTTTCGCCGGTGTCGAGGTTCGTGCGCCGCATCGCCATCGGCCGGACGCACACGCCGTTCTCGACGGCGACCGCTTCGACGACCGCACGGGCGAGCGGCATCCGCATCCGCGCCGCCCGAGAGCCGGGCCGATCGTCACGGTTGGTGGGGTCGTGGGGGCCGGCCGGGTCAGGGCCGGGAGGGGGAG
>NZ_CDWWXA010000209.1:0-5621 GCF_977971845.1 Frankia sp. CeCAU1
CCGCCATAGCGGTGGGAGCGGCCGAGGGCGCACATTGGCGACGCCCGGCACCGAACCGGTCGGGCCGGGCGTCGTCCACGCTGCCGCGGGTGCGAGGCCCGCGATCGCCCGGTCAGGCGCCGGCGCCCGCCGCGCCGGTCCTGGGGGTGGCGGCCACGGGCCCGGGCGTGACTGTGCTCACCGCGGAGTCGAGGCTCACCACGGGGGCGAGCTGGTCGGACACCGGCAGCGCGCTGCCCGCCTTCCACGTGGCCCAGGGGACCGACCACGCGTTGCCGAGCTGTGAGGTGTCCGGCGGCCGACCGGTGTTGACGATGTCGATGATGTCACCGAGCCGGGTGAAGTTGTAGAACCACTGGGCGTCGGCGGGTGAGGCGTTCACGCACCCGTGGGAGACGTTGGCTCGCCCCTGGGAGGGCACCGACCAGGGGGCGGAATGCACGTACTGCCCGCCACTGGTGTAGTTGACAGCCCACTGGACCTTCTCGTAGTAGTAGTCCGGATTGCCCTGGGGGATGCCCACGGTGGCCGAGTCCATGATCACTTCGGGTGACTTGCCCAGCACGTTGTGCGGGCCGTCCATGCTCGGCAGGCTGGGTCTGCCGAGACTGACCGGCATCGTGCGCAGCAGTTGCCCGTCCCGGAAGACCTCCATCGTGTGGGTGGCCGAGTCGACCTTGGAGACCTGGGCGGAGCCGATGACGAAGTCCATCGCCCGGTCCTTGACCCCGAGCCGGCCCCCGCCCGCGTCGTAGCCGGCGAAGTTAGCCTCGACGTGCACCTTCGTCCCGGGCTTCCAGTACCCCTCCGGTCGCCACATGACGACCCGGTTCGACAGCCAGTTCCACGCGCCGAGGACCGGCGGATCGGTCCGTACGACCAGCCGGCTCTGGACGGCGGCCCGACTGGACGCGGGCGCGCTGAACGTCAGGCTGATCGGCGCGCCGATCCCGACGGTCTGGCCCGCGACCGGCTCCCAGGAGACCTTGAACGACTTCGCCGGGACGCCGGTCACGAAGCTGGTCCGCACCGACGTCGTCCCGGCGATGCCCGTCGCCGGGGACGTTGACGCCTCGACGTCGTACCGCGAGTCGGCGAACAGCCCACCGGAGGATGTCCAGGTCCGATGATCGGCCGAGAAGGTGCCGGGCATTGTCCCCGGCTCCGTCTTCTCCGACGCGCTCGCCCCCCGGTTGACGGAGACCGCGGCCAGCGGGGCGTTGCCGCGCACGACGATCGGGCTGGTCAGCGCCACCCCGGTAGCGCCGTCCCCCGGCGTGACCGTCACGCTCGCCGCCGGATCCGGGGCGGGGGTGGTCCCGGCCGGCGCCGGTGACGCCCCCCCGCCGGAACAGGCCGCCGCGGCCAGCACCGCGGCGAGCAGAAGCGTCCCCCCCGGCCACCGCCGGGGCCGGCGACCAGGCGATTCCGCCGGCCGGGATTCCGGCCGGGCCGAGTGACCCCACCCACGGGAAATACGCGGGGGAATCATTACCGAGCGAGACATGTAATGCCCCCTCCCGAAGACCGCGCCGGCAGCATCGCCGGACGGGAAGCTACGTCCGAACGGTACCCAGAGATCAACCCCAGGTACCCTCGATCAGCGTAATCTACGGCGCCAACCGGCAGATCATCACCCGGTGTCGAGCATCTTAATACGGAGAGTAGCACTCTCCAGGCGTCCCACATACACCCCTCCCCTTCTCCCCTTCTGACGCACGAACGCCTTCCCAGGTTGCCCGGCCCGGAGGACATTTCACCGACCACCCGAAACGACGGCCAGAACCCACGGCGATATCAAAGAAGACGCAACCCGTCACCCGCGCAGATGAGTTTCCGCAACCAGAGACGACTGGGCGGTACACGGCACCGCCGGCATGCGGGACCATTGACGTCTCACTGGCTTTCCATTGCCGGAAGCCGCCCGGACGGGCCACCACCGCGTGATCCCACCCCGCGGTCCACACGGCTCGGAGGGGCACCCGGCGACAGGCCGGGGCGACAGGCCGGGGCGACAGGCCGGGGCGACACGAGCCGGGCGCGCGAAACTCACCGTCGGTCCGGGATGTCACCCGGTCCGGCAGAATGGTCGGGCCACGTTCGGCGGTCTCCGGCCCGCACCGGTGCCGGCACGACGCCGGGACGGTCGGACCCGCGGCAGGCCGATCGACCCGGTCGGGCGAAAGGCGCACTCCGGACAAGGGAAATGACCGTCCCACGGCAGGGAGGCCACATGGCGATCGTTCTCGGGCCCAATCAGTATGGAAAGGCGGAGGTCCGTCTCGTCCACGTGGCGCGGAACGGACCGGTGCACCAGATCACCGATCTGAACGTCTCCACCGCGCTTCGTGGTGACTTCGCCGCCGCGCACCTGTCCGGCGACAATGCGCACGTGCTCACCACGGACGCGCAGAAAAACACCGTCTACGCCTTCGCCCGCGAGCACGGAATCGGCCAGATCGAGGATTTCGCGATCCGGCTGGGTCACCATTTCGCCGGATCCCTCCCGGGGATCGACGGCGCCCGGATAGAAATCGAGCAGTACCGGTGGGACCGTATCCAGGTGGATGGGGTGCCGCACGACCATGCCTTCAGCAGGTCGGCTGGGGAGAAAAGGACGACGGTCGTCACCCTCGACCGTGGCACGGCCTTCGTCGTGTCCGGACTCGCCGGGCTGGTCCTGCTGAAGTCGACCGGCTCGGAATTCTCGGGGTTTCTCCGCGACCGGTACACCACACTGCCCGAGACGACAGACCGCATCCTGGCGACAGAGGTCACCGCCCGCTGGCGCTACGTCCAGTCAGACCTCGACTTCGGGCGGCTGTTCGACGGGGTACGGACGGCTCTGGTCAGCACCTTCGCGAGCCTCCACAGCCTGGCTCTGCAACAGACCCTGTACCGGATGGGCGAGGCGGCGCTGACCGCGCACGCCGACGTCGCCGAAATCCGCCTGTCAATGCCGAACAAACACCACTTTCTGGTTGATCTAGAACCGTTCGGGCTCGATAATCCCAACACGGTCTACTACGCTGCGGACCGACCGTACGGCAAGATCGAGGGAACGGTCCTGCGCGATGACGCTCCCGACCCGGGGCCGAGCTGGCTGACCCTCCCGGGATTCTGCTGACCGGTGCGGACCCCCGACGGGCGGTGCGGCGTCCCGGACGCCTGTTCACGGGACGCCTGTCCCGGACGCCTGTCCCGGACGCCCGTCCCAGCGGCGCAGCGTAAGGCGGTCGCCGGGCATAAGCGTGAGGGCAAGCGCGGCGTCGCCGTCGCGCACGGCGAGGGCCGCCATCCCCGCCGAGTCGACGTAGAGCACCACCTCCCCCGGGCCGACGGAGCCGAAGGTGACCCCCACGGCCAGTTCAGTCATCGGGCCCGCGGCCGCGAGCGGGCCGGCCGCCTGCTCGGCCCCGGTCAGGCGGTCCCGCCGGAGCGGTCGCAGCACCGCCCGACCCGGCGGGCGCAGCCCGGCCGCGCCGAGCAGCGCGCCGGAGGCCGCGAGCTGGACGTTGCCGAACGTGTCGACGAGGACCACCTCGGTCTCCACGGTCCCATCCGGGCGTAGCCGGGCCAGGGCCGCCCGGGGACGGACCAGGGTCGCCGGCTCCACCGGCTCACCGACCTCCTGGAGCGGTGTCCCGCGCGCCAGGGCGGCGGCCACCGGGGCGAAGACGTCCCGGCCGTGGAACGTCGCGGGGGTTGCGGGCCGCGCCGCCAGCGTGACCGCGGCCTCGATCCCCCCCAGCCGCTCGGCCGCGGAGATCAGCAGGCCGTTGTCGGGCCCGACCAGGTGACCGCCGACCGCGCGCAGTGCCAGGGCCCGGCGCGACGTGCCCACCCCGGGATCCACCACGGCGAGGTGCACCCCCCGAGGCAGGGAACCCACCGTCTGGGCGAGCACGGCCGCCCCCCGCCGCACGTCCCCCGGCGGCACCAGGTGGGTCACGTCGATGATCCGGGCGTCCGGCACCGTCTGCAGGATCACCCCGTGGCAGGCTGCGACGAAGCCGTCGGCGAGTCCGTAGTCAGTGGTGAAGCTGATACACCTCACCGGCTCAACCTGACGTCAACCCGATGGTCCGGAGACGGACGCCTCGCCGAGCCCGGTGCCATCCCGGCCCGGTGGGTCCGGATGGCCGTGCACCCAGCCCTCGTCATCCACCCAGCCCTCACTGTCGACCACCCGGTGGGGATCGGCCTCCAGGGCCAGCAGTTCGCCCGCCGCCGACTGGCCCGGATCATAGCTGACAGGCCGGTCGCGTTCGGGCGTCGGACCGCCGTTGGCGATGACCACCGCGACCCATGGAATGATCACGGCCATCGCGACGGCGACGAACCGTAGCCAGCCGTGGAAGGCGACCACGGCGAGCACGAAGCAGAGCATCCGGAACATCATCGAGAGGAGGTAACGCACCTCCCGCCGATGGATGTCCCACTGCCGCGACCGGGCCGCGGACGTGATCAGGACCGTGTCCTGCCGCCTGAACATCACGCGTACACCTCGATGGCTCTCACTCCCCGACCGGTGCGCCGCCCCGTGCCTCCAAATATCCTCCTCACCGGCGCCCGGGGAAAATGCCGGCGGCAGGCGTGCGACGGTGCGGACCAGGAACCACGGCGTCCGCCGGGCGCCGTGTCGGACGACACCATGTCAGCTAGCACCATGTCAGCTAGCACCATGTCAGGTGACACCACCTCAAGTGACAACATGTCAAGCAGTATCATGTCAAGTGGCACCATGTCGGACGGGAATCCGGCCCGGATCCGCCGACCGGATGAACAGCCGGTCGTGTGCACCCGTACGGTGCACCAAGCTGTGCCAGAACGTTCATGTAACGGTCGGCTGGCCGTCTGCGGCACGGCTCCATGCCCTGCCACCGTGCTCGTGTGCGCATAGCGGTGATCACCGAGTCGTTCCTCCCCCATGTTGACGGGGTGACGAACACGGTCTGTCGAGTGCTGGAACATCTGCGGGACCGGCAGCACGAGGCGATGGTCATCGCGCCGGCTCCGGCGCCCGCCGCCCGACGCGCGGCGGCACGCAGCCACGCCGGTGCACCGGTGCTGTGGGCGCCGTCGGCTCCCCTACCGGGTTACCCGGCGTTTCGCTTCGCAGTCCCGTGGCCCGGGCTTCCCGCCGCCTTACGGGAGTTCAACCCGGACATCGTCCACCTGGCGGCGCCCGCCGGCCTCGGGGCGCAGGCGGTGTTCGCGGCGCGGCGGCTCGGCATACCGAGCATCGCCGTCTACCAGACGGACATCGCCGCGTTCGCCGCCCGCTACGGGCTGGCCACCGCGGAACGCACGATCTGGCACTGGCTCGCCATCGTACACCGGCTCGCGGCCCGGACCCTCGCGCCGTCCTGGGATGCCGTCGACACCCTCCTGAGCCAGGGCGTGCAACGGGTCGCCCGCTGGAGTCGGGGGGTGGACCTCGAACGTTTCCACCCGGCGCACCGGGACGACGAGCTGCGCCGCCGCCTCGCTCCGAACGGCGAGGTCCTGGTCGGCTACGTCGGCCGGCTGGCCCGGGAGAAGCGGGTGGAGCTGCTCGGAGCGGTGTCCGACATCCCGAACACCCGGCTCGTCGTCGTCGGTGACGGCCCCTCCCGTCC
>NZ_CDWWXA010000210.1:0-5596 GCF_977971845.1 Frankia sp. CeCAU1
CCTAGACGCGCGCCCCGACCACCGCCCCGACCACCGCGGCGAGCTCGTCGGCGGTCTCCACCCCATCGGCGATCACCTGGCTGCCGACGCCGTCGGCGAAGCGGACGAGGGCGTCGGCTCGTTGGGCATGGTAACATCTCGGACCCGTATGTCCGTCTACAGAGAGTAGAAACAATATTTCTCGGAGTTGTCTGGGTGATGTCGATGGCCGGCTCCGCGGGCGGGTGCCGGGCCGCCGGGCTGATCCGGGTCGGCTGGAGCGTGTCCGGCCCGGATCAGCCCGGATGCGTGCCGACGGTGTCGCGGAGCTCGGCACCGAGGCGGCCGTCCGAAACCCGGGCACAGTGGGCGCAGCAGAAGAACCGCCCGGATACCTCGACGCCGTGCCCGATAATGCGGCAGTCACAATGTTCGCAGCGGGGGGCAAGTTTTGCCACAGCGCATTCAAAGCAGTCAAAGGTGTATTTCTCGCCACTTATAACCTGCACCTCGAACGACATCCAGTAGTCGTTGCCGCAGGTGTCGCACCTGGCCATTGTCCCGCCCCCTCTCGCCGGTCCCGACGTTAGACCGGGTGGATGCTGATCGCATCTTCCGCCATCGGTATGTTCATCATGTCGATCGATGGGAACGGCGGGCCGATCACCCGGTATCTGCCCAGGTCGTCAGGACCGGTGGCGCCCGTCGCGGATGGTCGGGCGGTCTGCATGCCGGCCGCGGCCGGCATGCCTCATCGAAAACTGCGACCGGAGCGGGGCGACAGGAGCGGGATGGATCTTCAGCTGGCGGGCAAGGTGGTGCTGGTGACCGGCGGCTCGAACGGGCTGGGAGCCGCCCTGGTGCGGACGCTGGCCGCCGAGGGGGCGCGGGTGGCCTTCTGTGGGCGCGACGAGACGCGGCTGCGGGAGGTCGCCGAGCAGGCGCAGGCCTGCGGTGGCGAGGTTCTCGCCGTACCCGCCGATGTGACCAGCATCACTGAACTCGAACGTTTCGTCGCCACCGCCGTCGACCGGTGGAACGCCGTCGACGCCTTGGTGAACAACGCCGGCGCCAGCGCGGGCGGTAGGTTCGAGAACCAGACCGACGAGGTCTGGAACGCCGATCTGGAGCTGAAGCTGCACGCGGCGATCCGGGCCTCCCGGCTGGTGTTGCCGTACCTGCGGCGCGCGGGCGGTGGCGGCATCGTGAACTCACTGTCCGTGGCGGCCAGAGCCCCCAGCGCCGGTTCCACCCCGACCTCCGTCACCCGGGCCGCAGGCCTCGCGCTCACCAAGGCCCTGTCCAAGGAGCTCGGCCCGGACCGGATCCGGGTCAACGCGGTGCTGATCGGCCTGGTGGAGAGCGGGCAGTGGGATCGGGCGGCGGCCCGGGAGAACATCACGGTCGACGAGCTGTACGAACGGATGGGGCGGACCTCCGGAATCCCGCTCGGTCGGGTGGGCCGGGCCCAGGAGTTCGCCGATCTGGTCGCGTTCCTGCTCTCCGCGCGGGCCGCCTACATCACGGGTGCGACGATCAACCTCGATGGCGGCCTCAGCCCGGTAGCCTGACGGCGGCCTCAGCCCGGTAGCCTGACGGCAGACGGCCGGCCGATCAACCGGCGCGGGGTTTCGACCGGGTCCGCCGCCGGTGTGGTTGCCGATGTGGTTGCCGTCCCGACATCGGGAATCGGCGGTGTCGCGCAGGCGTCGCGGCGATGTATTCCTTCGGCCTGGTCTGGTCCGTACCGTGGGTGCGGTGTCCCGGAAACCGCCGCCAGCACGTTGGCATCTCGCCGTGCCGGGTGCCGTCGCGCTGACACTGGTCATTGTCGTCCAGCTGGTGCACGGTTTCGCGGGCTCGTCCGGCGTCCCCGGCAGCGTCTCTGACAAGGCAGTGCCGCGACGTTTCGCTGCCGGCTCGGGAATATCGACCGCGGGCTCCTCCTGCGTCTCACCGCGGCCGGCGGTCCCGCTGCTCTCGGGGGCGCATTCCCTGGTCCTGGGTGGAGTCCGTCGCTACTACCGGTTGACACTGCCGGCGGGTCACGACGGGCGTCACGCCTATCCGTTGATAGGCGACTTCCACGGTTTCAAGGCCGATAAGGAGTTGGAAGAGCAGCGTTCCCGCATGGGCGCCCTGGGCGGCGACCGCGGTTTCATCGTGGTGACCCCGGACGCGTTGGGGACACCACGACGCTGGAACACCCTCGGGGAGCCGGGTAAGGCGGATGACTTTGGTTTCGTGAATGCTCTGCTGGATGATCTGGATGCGCGGTTCTGCCTGGACGACCGTGCTGTCTACGCCGCCGGGCATTCCAACGGTGCTGAGTTCGCCGCCGCGCTGGTGTGCAGATCCGGTCGATTCGCGGCCGTGGCGATGGTCTCCTCGACGTTCGAGGTCCGCTGCCCGCCCGGGCGCACCCCGGCGACCATGGCCGTGCACGGCACCGCCGATCCGTCCGTGCCCTATGCGGGTGGCGCGGTGGCGGGCGGACCCGCGCACATCTCGCCGGCTCCGGCGGTGATCCGCGCATACGCCGACCGTTACGGCTGCAATCCGACGCCGGTGCTGACCGAGCCCAGAGGCGAAGTGATCATCCTGCGGTACGTCGACTGCCTCGGGGGTGCCGAGGTTCGGCTCGACACGGTGACCGGGGGCACGCATCTGTGGCCGGCCAGCCCGGAGGCCCGCCGGGACCGGTCCGACTCGGCCGCCGGCCGGTCCTTCGACGCCACCGGCGCGATCCTGGACTTCTTCACCGTGCACCACATGGATCATTCACCCGTCATGCCGCCGCGGGTAGCCCTGGTGAGCAACTCGCCCCGCCGTGGGCCGGACCTTCGTAGGCTGGCGGGGTGACCGATCGCCTGTACTTCCGTCAACTGTTGTCCGGCCGCGACTTCGCCGTCGGCGATCCGGTCGGTACCCAGATGGTCAACTTCGTCTACCTCGTGGGTGACCGCGAGACCGGCGAGGCCTTGGTTGTCGATCCCGCCTACAAGGTCGACGACCTGCTCAACCTGCTGGCCGCCGACGGTATGCGGCTCACCGGCGCGCTCGTCACCCACTACCACGCCGATCACATCGGCGGAAACGCGTTCGGCCTGGAGATCGAGGGTGTCCGCCAGTTGCTCGGCCGGCAGAACGTCCCGATTCACGTGAACCGGGCCGAGGCGGAGTGGGTACGGCGGGCGACCGAGGTCTCCGCGGCCGATCTGGTCGAGCATGACGACGACGATGTGGTGACGGTCGGGGAGATCCCCGTGCGGCTGCTGCACACCCCCGGCCACACCCCCGGCAGCCAGTGTTTCCTCGTCGACGATCGGCTCGTTGCCGGAGACACCCTGTTCCTCGAGGGCTGCGGCCGGATGGACCTGCCCGGCGGCGACGCGGGACTGATGTACGACAGCCTGCGTCGGTTGGCCGCGTTGCCGGACACCACCACCGTCTTCCCCGGCCACCAGTACTCTCCGCAGGCGTCGGAGGACCTTGCGGTGGTCAAGCGGATGAACCACGTCTTCCGGCCGACGAGCGCCCAGCAGTGGAAGGCGATGCTGGGCCTGTCCTGAATCCCGCGGTCGACCGGGTTGCCGCCGGGAAGACCCTCGTGTTTGCGGAACCGCATGGTCGACAAGGCGAGGAGCCCCGTATGACAGCCCCGGTCCGTGCCGCCGTCCTGCAGCTCGGCTGTCCCGACGAGGAGAACGCGGCGGACCGGGTGCGCAGGGTGCTGGGGGAGATCCGGCGGACCCAGGCGGACCTGGTCGTCCTCCCCGAACTATGGGTCACCGGCTATTTTCACTTCGATCGGTACGAGGCGGAGGCGGAGGCGTTGACCGGGCCGACGGTCACCGCCCTGCGGGAGGCCGCCCGGGAACGCGGATGCCACCTGGTGGCCGGCAGCATCGTGGAACGGTCCGCCGACGGACGGCTTTTCAACACGACCGTGTTGATCGGTCCGGACGGGATGATCCGGCATGCGTACCGCAAGGTGCACCTGTTCGGCTACGGCTCCGCGGAGGCCCGGTTGCTGACGCCGGGTGCCACGGTCGGAACCGTCCCCACCGAACTCGGCATCGTCGGGCTGGCGACCTGTTACGACCTCCGGTTTCCCGAGCTGTTCCGGCTGTTGGCCGAGGGCGGTGCCGAGATCGTGGTGGTGGTATCGGCCTGGCCGTTGGCCAGGCTGGACCACTGGCGCGTGCTCACCCGGACCCGGGCCATCGAGAACCAGGTGTATCTCGTCGCCTGCAACGCCGCGGGCCGCCAGGCGGGCCGGGAGATGGCCGGGGCGAGCGTCGTCGTCGATCCGTGGGGAGAGGTGCTCGCCGAGGCCGGCCCGCGGCCCACCACGGTGCGCGCGGAGCTGGACCCGTCCCGACCGGCCGCCGTTCGTGCCGAGTTCCCGGTGCTCACGCATCGCCGGCTCGGGGTCGACCACCAGAACCGGCTCGACCCCGCGCATCTGCTCGACCTGGCCGGGCGTGGCAAGGCCTTTCTTGACTTCTGGCGAGAGCGGCACCTGTGCAGCCTGACCACCGTCCGGCCGGATGGCAGCCCGCACGTGGTCGCCGTCGGCGCGACACTTGATCCGGCGGCGGGCATCGCCCGGGTGATCACATCGGCCCGGTCCCGCAAGGCCCGCCTGATCGCGGCGGGACCGGCCCACGGCACCCCCGTCGGGCTCTGCCAGATCGACGGCCGACGCTGGTCGACGCTGGAGGGACTGGCCGTGCTCCGGGATGATCCGGCGAGTGTGGCCGACGCCGAGTTCCGCTATGCGCAGCGTTACCGCACGCCGCGGGCCAATCCCCGGCGTGTCGTCGTGGAGGTGCGGATCACCCGCGTGCTCGGCAGCGTCTGACCCTCAGGACTCGATCGCCGCGGTGATGCCGACCAGCAGCCATTCCAGCCCGTCGGCGAAGTCCTCCTGCGCGTCGTCACCCATGATCGTCGTATTGCCCGGACCCAACTGCGCGAGGAAGGGATAGTCGCCGGTGGCGATCAGGCTGCGGAGGTAGGTGGTCAGCTCGACCTTGTCGACGTCGGTCCGGGAGTGGAGGTCCCGCGCCCGCAGTTCGGCGAGAACGTGCCCGATCGTGTACGTGTCGACCGCGCGCAGAATCGCGATCTTCCGGCGAGGTGGCACGGGCAGCCTGGCGACCGCTGCGGCCGACTGCTCGGCGTGGCGCAGCGCGTTCGGTCCGTAGTGTGGCCGTCCGGCGAACGTGGTCAGCATCCAGGGATGGCGCAGGAAGCTGGCCCGGGTCTGATGGGAGATGGCACGCAGGGCGTCGCGCCAGTCGGCGGGCAGCGGGTCGGGGACGAGGATCTCGGCAGCGATCCGGTCGCTCATCAGATCGAGAAGATCGTCTTTGCGGGCGATGTGGGAGTACAGGCTCATCGGCCGGACGCCGAGAACTGCCGCGACCCGGCGGATAGAGACGGCGTCGAGTCCTTCCGTGTCGGCCAGGGTGATCGCCGCGTCGACGATGGCCTCCCGGCTCAGCCGGGGCTTCTGGCGCGCTACGGGCCGGGTCCACAACAGGCCCTTCATCGGGTTGTCGCATTCCTCGACGTGCGGCGGCGCCGTCGGGGGAGCGGTCGGTAGCGC
>NZ_CDWWXA010000211.1:0-5586 GCF_977971845.1 Frankia sp. CeCAU1
GGGGTAGGCCGGGTGGGGAACGCCGCACCGGTGATACGGCCCTGCTGGGTCGCACGGGCCTGCCGGCCAGGATCGGGCTGGGTGGGTGAACCGGGCGGGGCTGGTCGGATGATGCCATCGTCGATGATTTCCTTGGCCTGAGCGGTCCCGGCCGCGCTGTGCGGTGCCCTGTCGTGCCGCGGCTGGGGTTCGAGCGGCTCGGCCCGCTCCGTCAGCGCGGGCGTGCGCTGGGCAAGGAGGAACTGGGCGGCGAACAGCAGACAGGTGACGGTGTCGACCGCCTTCTGTTCGATCGCGCTGATGGCGTCGAGCAGCGGATCGGAGTAGGTCGTGGGCTGTTGGTCACTCATGTCCGGATCACTCCTCGGGTCGGTTGATGTCCTCCCCCCGCCTGGAGGGATCCGTCGCCCAATTCGGTCATGCGACGAGCGCGAAGGTGAGGGCGCTGAAGTGGGTGGTTCGTGTTCTCCCGGTCGGGGTGTCGGTCCACCAGGCGCCGAGGCGGATGATATTGATCGCGGTGGTGGCGAAAACGTGAGCGAGATGATTCTTGGGCAGGCCGTGGTAGCGGGAGTGGCGGATGCCCGCGGCCGCTGGTGCCTGTGGCCTGGTGCCTGTGGCCTGGTGCCTGTGGCCTGGTGCCTGTGGCCTGGTGCTCTCGATCCCGGCCCGGATATCGTAGCGCTGTTTCCAGACGTCGGTGGCCTGCTCGGTGCGGATGCGTTCGAGCAGGTGGTGCTGTTCTCGGGGACGCCCGGCAGCGTCACGCAACGCCCGCGCACCGTCGCCGTGGAGACGCCCGCTAACGCTCACGTAGCAGCTTGGTGGGCTGCTGCGGTGTGGGCGTGGCGGCGTCAGGCGCCGACGTGGATGTGGGACGCCCACTGTGACGGGGATCGCGGTGCGTAGTTGCGCTGGGCACGGGTGGCGTTGTGAACGGCCGCGGCCACGTCGCTACCGTCGGCTAGGAACCTGTAGATATTTTCCGCGAGGTCGACGGCGATCTGGTCGTTGATGGGCCACAGCGTGGCGATGACATGCCGGTAGCCGGCGAGCTGGAAGGCGGAGGCGAGGTGCATCGCCTCGTCGGAAAGCTCGCCGCCCGGGCGGGCGGTTTCGCACGCGGACAGGTACGCAAGTTCGGCGTCGGTGAGCCTGAGGCGGTTGACGTCCAGAACGGTGAGGGGCTGGTCGTGTAGTAGCAGACGGCTGGTCGATGGGGCGGAGATGGCTGCCTCGCCATGGCAGGCGAAGTGTACCCAGCGTGCCTGCGGCAGGGCGGCCAGCACCGCAGCGCGGGTCGCTTTGTCCTGGACCAGCGTGCTCACCCGTTCGTGCAGAATCCGCGTGAGGATGGCGGCTTCGAGGTGTGCGCCGGGCAGGTCGCCGGCGTCGGGGGTGTGGGGCATCACCACGACCAGCGCGCGCCTGCCCTCGTCGTTCGCTGACGGAAGGCCGACAAGCGTCGCCGCGTCGGGCGCGGTGCGCCGAGCATGGCCCAAGGCGCGGATCGTCGGAGTGTACGAACAGATCACTCTGTCGATCAGCGTGTCCGGCGCCGGATCGAACCGAGCCTGGTGGTGGCCTGCCGCGTGCACGGGAAGGAACGACAACAGCCCCGACAGGCACCACCACATCCGCGGCCACGAGGTGCCCGTTGCCGGTGGTCCGTGGATGTCCAGGCGTTCCAACACCGGTCCGGCGAGGACGTCCCACAGCCAGCCGAAGACGTTCGAGAGCCCCTTCTCGTCGCCGCGTTCGACAGCCGTCAGGAAAGCGAGGACCTGGTCACCAACGGCTTCTTCAGTGAGGTCCGGCAGGGGTAGGAGCTGCACGCCGGCCGTGGTCAGGATCAGGGCATCGCAACGGATCTCGCTGACGTTGACGGCCACGATCGGCCCCTGGCTCGCGGCGTGCCGAAGATCGTCGATGGTTGGGGGCAGAAGAAAACGCTCGAAGTCCGGCAGGCTGCGGATCCCCGAGACGAGGCTTGCGAACCGCGCCGCGCGGGCATGCCGCCGGTCGGCACCGCGTCGTGCCGTGCCCGTCGCGTCGTTTCCGACGAACGGCGGGGACGCCTGCTCCGCCAGCGGTGTGTCGGATCCGTCGAAGGCGGGAGGAGCGTCGAACTCATCCTGAAGCCGCCTGAACAGCGCGGCCTTCTCCGGGTCTCTTGCGGCAAGGAGGGCGAGGTCCGTACGGGCGTCGAGAATCTGGCCGAGGATGACTCCGCGTCCTTGCTCCCAGAGTTCCAGGGCGCGTTCGACCTTGCCGACCTGTAAACACGCTGCGGCGGCCTGCGATCCCAGCCGGGACAGGGTGACGAGACGATACTCCTGGTCTTCGCGGTCAAGGCTGCGCGGCGCGACCTGTCCCAGCAGGTCCACAGCGGTGCTGTAGCCGGCGACAGCCTGCTGCCAGTCGCCCGCGGTGGCCGCCAGGCTCGCCCATGCTCCCGCCGCCTTCGCTCGGATACTGGGCGCTGCCGTTGCCAGCGCGGCGGCACGTCGAAACACGGCGATGCCGGCATCCCGATCCGCCGGCCTCCCAGTGTGTTCGAAACGGTTCCACAAACTAAGACCGAGGCCGGACAGGGAAGTGGCAGCATCCGGGTCATCACCGTGGCCGTCGACCGCCATCCGGTACGCCGCCACGGAACCGTCCAGGTCGGGCATGTCTTCTGTCCGGTCAAAGCGGAGATGGAGGGTCTTGCCGAGATTCGACGCCGCGGCCGCGACAAAGGCTCTGTTCTCTTTGGCCTCGGCGGCGGCGAGCGCCGCGCGGGCAGTTCTCACCGCCTCGTCCAGATCTGCGGAGGTACCAGCCAGCCGGGCGCGTTGTGACAGTGCCCTGCAGAGGTTCACCATGACGGGGACCCAAGCCGTGTGCTCCGTCGAGGTGGCAGCCGCCGCCTGCCGGCCGACGGTGACTGCCTCGTCCAGGTCGGCCGCGCGCCCGATTCGATCCGCGCGCAGACTCACCACGGCTCCGAGATTGGTCAGTATCACGGCCCGTTCCGCGTGGCTGGCCGGCGTCGCCACTACCGCCTGCCGGCAGACCTCCACAGCCTCATCCAGGTCAACCAGCAGCCCGACCCGATCAAAACGTGCCCGGAGAATGTTGCCCAGATTGGAGAGACGCCGGGCACGGTCCGGGCTGCCGGGAGGAGTCACAGCCACTGCCCGCCGGGCCGTCTCCACCGCCGTGGTGAGGTCGGAGTCCGTCCCGGTGTGCAGCGCCCGGACCAGCAGCGCAGCACTCAAGTTTCCCAAGACGACCGGAAAGTGCGGATGGCTGGGAGGCGTTACTGTGGCCGCGCGGCCAAAGATATCGATGGCGGCCGTTAGATCCGTCGAGACCCCGGCCTGCACGAAACGCGTCTGCAGCGCGACGGCCAGATTGGTGAGCATCGTCGCGTACTGAGGATGGTGGGCCGGCGTCACATCGACGGCGCGTCGACCCTGTTCCACTGCCTCGTCGAGATCGGCTCGCGCGCCCGTCCACTCGAACCGGGAACGCAGAATGTTACTCAGGTTTGACAGATAACGGCCGCTATTAGGATCTTGTGGCGGGATGACCGCGACCGCCTGCCGGATTGCCTGCAGGGATTCCTCCAGGTCCGCCGGCGACTTCCGGTGCACACATCGCGCCCATAGCGAACCACTGAGACCCGACAGCACCAGGAAGCGGGAAGGGTGGTTCTCCGGTGCCCGGGTGGCGGCCAGCCGGCCGAGGTCGACCGCCTCGTCGATGTCGGAGTCCGAACCCGTCCAGGCGAACCGCGTCTGTAACGCCGTCGCGAGATTGGAAAGGAGCCCGACGTGAAGCGGATGACTCACGGGCGTAACAGCAGACGCGCGTCGGAACAGGGCGATCGCCTCGCTGAGACCGTCGACGTCACCGGTTTTCGTCGACTGGCCGTACAGGTGTTCGGCGCGAAGTGCCAACCTTTCCCGGCTGCTCGGGTTCATGTCAGCCCCGTCAAGGGCGTCACGGATCTCGCTGGGTAGAAGGGTCGGATTCGACCGGTGGACCGATGCCAGCAGTTCCCGTGCCCGCGCCAGGTCCGGCCGGCCATCGTCACCTCCCAGCACAAGATAACGACACCAGTACAGAAGACCGGCCGCGAGCAGAACATCCGTGTCGATGGACGGATCCGGGACGGCGTTCAAGAGACCCATCACCTCCAACACCGCATCGTTGGCCAACACGATCTCGGGGGAGCTTTCGGCGGCGAACAGCTCCAGTCGCCCCTGGACCCTGGCAAGAAGATAGTCCCGCATCGACTCGTTCCCCTCTCCTCTGTGACGAGGCTTCCTCAGCGTCCGGCCTTCCGGGCCGGACCCATACCTGCCGAATTTGCTGGTTTCGAACGTGGCAGAGTCTCCCCTTTGTCCGCAGTGTCTGTCCAGAACCTCGACGTTTGAGAACCTCGACGTTTGAGGAAAAGGACGCGTGACGGTGTTGGCAATGTTGTTGCAGCGAGATCAGAGGGAGATCACGGGGCGGGCTGTGTGAAGTTAGGGGTGTTGTTGTCGGAACCGCGCCAGAGGTAGGCGGTGAGGGCTTGCCCCGCGGGTTTTTCTTCTGCGGGGGTGTGGGGGAGCGGCCAACGAAGGTGGGTGTAGAGCTGGGTGCGGTGAGTGTCGAAGGCGACTTCGATCAGTTCGCCGAACGCCTGCGCACGGGCGGGGATGACGACGGTGACGGTGATGGTGGCGACGGCGAGACCCGTAGGGATGGCAAGCAGGGTGTAGAGGCCACCGGTGGCGGCGAAGAGCAGCGCCCACAGGGTAATGGTGGCGGCAGTGTCGAGGGCGGTGCGGGCGGCGGCGAGGTCGGTCCGGTGGGTGTCAGGGAGCAGGGGCCAGAGACGGGGCCAGCAGATAATGGTGTCCAAGCCGTATTTGTCAGTGGGGCGTCGTTCGGCGGCGCGCAGGATGTTGCCCGTGCGGGTGGCTAGGAAGAAGCCGGGGGAGCTTGGGGACGGATGCTGTCGGCGACGCCGTTCGAGGCGGGTGTAGACGACGAGCTGCCGGTTTGTGGGGGTGTTCGGGGGTTGCACGGCAGTGTGTGCTGTCTGCCAGGCGAGGTCGTCTGCGGCGGCGCGTGCCGCAGCGCGGGCGGCGAGGCGGTGGCGGAGGGGGTCGGCGATGGCCGGCCAGTAGCCCTCAAGCAGTCGGAGCAGCGGAGTGGCAGCACTGCTGACCAGGATCGCGGTGGCTGCGATGCCGAGTAGGGCGGTGAGGATGGTGAGGGTTTGGATTGCGGGAGTTTGCCGGTCGAGCCAGCTGGTGTGGTTGCTGAGGGTGTGAAGGCCGCCGTGGTGGTAGGCCCAGACGGCGAGGAAGGCGAGCCAGTACACCAGGGCGGGGACGGCGATCGATGCCCACCGGTCGGCGACTTTCCCGCCGACTGTTTTCCAGAACTCCTCGAGCATGCCTGTCAGCCTCGTACGAGGGTGACCTGGTGGGTGGGGCAGGTGGGGATGGCGCTGCCTAGGTCAGGCCGGTACCAGGTGTAGTCGCCGCGCGGGCAGTTGTACCGGTCGGCGGCGACTGGACCTGGGTCGCCGAGGGGGCTGGG
>NZ_CDWWXA010000212.1:0-5467 GCF_977971845.1 Frankia sp. CeCAU1
CCTGTAGACCGCCCGGTACTGGGCGGAAGGTTAGCGTCGGGTAAAGCGGGCGGGTCAGTCGGGTCCCGCTCCCGTGGTCGGCGTGGTCGGTGCGGGTGCGGCGGCCGCTGCTCCCCGGGCGATCCGGAGAAGCTGGGGAATGATCGCGACACCGATCCGTCGGGCACCGCCATTGGAGATGTGCACACCGTCGTCGTCGCGTAGCCGGACACCGTCCAGTTCGTCGACGTACTTGTCACCAGGAGTGAGAATTGACGTGATGTCGATCACGGTGACGCCGGGATGGCGAGCCGCCGCGGCCCGCAGCAGCGCGTTGAACCGCACCACCCGTTCGGCCTTCGTCTCCGGGTAGATGCCGCCGTTCGGCGCCTCGGTCGGCTTGAACACCGGGGTCGTCAGGAGCACCACCCTGGCACCCTTGGCGCCGAGCGTGTCGATGGCGAGGTCGAGTTCCCGGCCGAGGTAGGCGTCGAACCCCGGATCGCCGATGTGCGTCCACCGGCCGTCCCGCATCTGGTCGGTGACCTCCCAGCGACCGACCAGCAGGATCGCGAGCGCGGGGTTGACCTCGTTCACCCGTTGGGTGAACCGTTGCGGCCACTGGTCGCATCCGTCGGTGGTGGGACCGGCGCTGCCGAGGATGCGCCGCTGCATCCCCCGTGCGACGCCACACCCCAGCTTGGAGAAGTCGTGGATCTCCATACCCTGCTGGGCGGCCATCGAGGAGAAGTCGCTGAACCCCAGGGTGAGAGCCACCGAGTCGCCGCCGAGCAGGACCTTGATCGGGGGGTTCCCGCCGGCCTTGACGGCGACGGCCGGTTGTGGGGAGGTCGCCGCCCGCCGCGCCAACGCCTCCAGGTCCGCGGGAGTGCGCACCGACGCCGACGTCCCGGCGGTCGCCAGCAGGATCACCGCGAGCACCCCGCCCAGGGCGGCGGGCACCGTCACCTGCGGGACGGGGAAGCGTACTTTGCCCCGCCGGATCGGGTTCTCCACGAGGTGGAACGAGGCCAGCGTGATCGCCAGCGTGGCGGCGAGGCGGAGCCCCAGCAGGACCACGCCGTTCGTCCCGGTGCGGGTCGCCGTCAGCGTGAGGAAGATCGGCCAGTGCCACAGGTACAGGCCGTACGAGATGCGGCCGACGAAGGTCAGCGGGGCGGTGGCCAGCACCCTCGCCACCGGGCCTCGGGGCGCTTCCACGAGCGAGGCGACCAGCAGCATCACGATGATCGCAACCCCGAGGAAGCCGCCGGCGTAGAGTCCGCGGCTCTCCCCACTCACCGTTGTCCAGAGGAGAATCATCGCAGCGGTGGCGACACAGCCGACGACCGACATGACCGACCGGGCCCGGGCGGAGATCGGGGTCGTCCGCTGGGCCCGCCAGACGGCGAGGGCGGCCCCGACCAGCAGGGCCTGGGCGCGGCTGTCGGTGCCGTAGTAGATCCGGGAGGGGTTCGTCCCGACCACGAGCAGGGCGAGGCCCACCAACGCGGACGCCTCGGCGCCGAGGACCGCGACCGTGAGCGCGAGCGACTGGGCCTTCTGGCGCTGCCGGCGCCAGCGGTCCACGGTCTTCGCGCTGTGCCGCATCAGCAGGTAGACGATCAGCGGCCACAGGACGTAGAACTGCTCCTCAACGGACAGTGACCAGGTGTGCAGGAGGGGTGACGGAGCCGAGAAGTGGTCGAAGTAGCTCTGGTCGGACAGCGCGAAACGCCAGTTTGCGACATAGAGCAGCGTGGAGAGCGCGTCCAGCCGCAGGGTTCCCACGTCGCCGGGGGAGGCGATCCAGCGGGCGTAGGCCGCCACCCCGAGCAGCAGCAGCAGCAGCGCCGGCATCAGGCGGCGGGACCGGCGGATCCAGAAGGCGCGAAGGTCGATGCGCCGGTTGTAGCGGTACTCGGCGATCAGCAGGCCGGTGATGAGGAACCCGGAGAGGACGAAGAAGGTGTCGACGCCGAGCAGGCCGCCGGGCATCCACGAGACGCCGGCGTGATAGGCGATGACGGCCGTGACCGCGAGCGCGCGCAGGCCGTCGAGCGCGGGGGAGTGCCCGAGCGGCGCGAGCACGGGTCCGGTGGCGTCGAGATCCTCCTCGACCCGCAGCGGCCCCGTCGCCTCGCGCGTGCCGGTCCGCGGCCGGGTGCCGGTCCGGGCTCTCGTCCCGGGTGCCGTCGCCGTCCCGGGAGACCGGTAAGGAGGTCCGGCCGGCGTCCGGGTGGCCCCGGGCCCCGGGCGAGTCCCGCCCAGGCGGGTATTGATCGGGACGGTGTCGGTGGGCTCCGGTCCGGGTGCCACCCGGCGGTGGCGCCCACCGGAGGCGAGCGGGAAGGTGTCGGCGTCGTTGCTGGTCAGCCTCGTTCCCTCCTCGTCGCCGGGGGTTGCGTCAGCTGCGACCTCGCCAGGACATACGACAGGCAAGGCTAATCGCAGCGGCGTGGAAGGACGTACGCGCGGTGTGCTCGCCGCTGTCGCGGCGGACGCGGTGTCGAGCCGTTATCGGGACATTGGTACCTTCCGCGCGTGTCTGAGACCACGGCGGGGTTCCCCCGGATGGTGGCCCCGGCGCCGACGGTGTCCACGGGCCAACCCACGTTGGGATTCCCCGTGATGTCGGGGTTCTCCGCGATGCTGGGGCGGGCACGGCCCGGGCGCTGGCACCTGTGGCTGGCCGCGATCGGGCTGCTCGGTCTCGCCGTCCGCCTGTTCTACCTGTTCCACTGGCTGCATCCGGCGGTCGTGCAGGGGGACCCGTACTACTACCACGAGGCGGCGAACCTCTTCGCCGACGGCCGGGGCTGGCCCGATCCCTACGAACTCGCCCTGTCCGGCCGCTACGTCCCCGACGCCCAGCACCCCCCACTGACCAGCGGGCTGCTGGCCGTGCCGTCGGTGCTCGGATTCACCAGCTTCCTGTCCCACCAGCTGTTCTCGTGTCTGCTCGGCGTGCTGTCGATCGTGCTCGTCGCCCTCGCCGGGCGGCGGATCGCCGGCCCCGTGACCGGACTGGTGGCGGCCGGGATCGCCGCTGTCTATCCGGGCATGTGGCTCAACGACCCGCTGTTGATGTCGGAGACGACCGGGATCCTCACCTGCGCGTGGATCATCCTTGCCGCCTACCGGTTCCGAGACCGGCGGACAGTCGCCGACGCCGCCTGGCTCGGAGTGGCTCTCGCTGCGGTGATGCTCGCGCGAGCGGAACTGGCGCTGCTCGCCGTGGTGCTGGTGGTGCCACTCGTCGCCACGGCCCGTGAACTCGCCTGGCGGCGCCGGATCGCCCTGGTGGCTGTCGCGGCGGCGGTGAGTGCGCTCACGATCGCGCCCTGGACCATCTACAACCTGTCCCGGTTCAGTGAGCCGGAGTACCTGTCCACCGGGCTCGGCTCCACCCTGGCGGTCACCCACTGCCCGGCCAGCTACTCCGGTCGGTACGTCGGCTGGTGGTCGTTCGACTGCATCCTGGCGTTGCCACCCTCGCCCCAGGAACGCTCCGAACGGGATGTGTTCTACCGCCGGGCCGCGTACGACTACATCAAACACAACGAGCGCAGCCTGCCCCGGGTGGCCGCGGCGCGGCTCGGTCGGACGTGGGGGGTCTACCGGCCCTGGCAGCAGGCCCGGCTGGACACCATCGAGCGGCGCCCCCTGCTCCTCAGCCAGGTCGGGATGGTCACGCTGTGGCCGTTGGGGATCGCGGCGCTCGCCGGGGTCGTGGTGCTGCGCCGCCGCCGGGTCGTGCTGCTGCCACTGCTCGCCGTGCCAATCGCCCTGAGCCTCGCCTCGGTCGCGATCTACGGGACGACCCGGTTCCGGGCCGCCGCGGAGCCCGCGATCGTGCTGCTCGCCGCCGTCGCGATCACGGCCACCGCGCGGTGGCTCGGGCGTCGTGTAGTGGCTCGGGTGCTGCGGTAGGTTCGCGGACCGGCGGGTCGGGGCCCCTGGGTGCGGACCCGCCGGCCGGCCTCTGTGCGCGGACTGGCTGGCCGGGTAGACCGTCCGGCCGGGTAGACCGTCCGGCCGGGTAGAAAGGGTGGGTTCGCTCGGGGTGTCGACGTGGTCGCGCACACGGACTGGTACGTTGCCTGGGTGCCGGACCTCGCTGATCTCCGGGCGCTCGGTCGGTGAATGGACCCGCCCTTTCCCTCACGGCCGCAGCCGATTCCGGCGCAGCCGCCGGCCCGGCCGGCACCGCTTCCATCCCCGAACCGCGCACTCCCGCGCCGGTCCGTCCACCCAAGGTCGTCTTCGACGGCTTCGACGGCCTGCGCGCGATCGCGGCGGTCCTCGTGGTCGTCGTGCACACCGCGTTTCCCGCTGGTTTCACCACCAGCAGCTGGCTGGGCCCCTACACCGCCCGGGGTGAGATCGGTGTCGCGGTCTTCTTCCTGATCTCCGGGTTCCTGCTCTACCGTCCGTTCGTCGCCGCCCGGTTCGCCGGCATCCGCGGCTCGGACGCCGCCGGCTACCTGGTCCGGCGGTTCATGCGGATCGTCCCGCTGTACTGGGTGGCGCTCGCCGTTACGCTGACCGTGGTCAGCAGCAAGCGGGTCGGCGTGCACGGCTTGGCCGGTCTGCTCCAGACGGCGTTCTTCGTCCAGGGTTATCAGGAGCACTGGGCGATCCAGGGCCTCACCCAGGCCTGGACCCTGGACGTCGAGGCGGCGTTCTATCTGGCGATACCGGTGTACGCGTGGCTGCTGCGTCGGCGGGACCGTCCACCCGCAGCCCAGTTGCGCGTGGAACTCGCCGCGCTCGCGGTTACGTTCGTTGCCGCCAAGATCGTTCACTACCTGGTGATTCCGTCCACGCAGACCTGGATGAACGGCTGGAACGTCTGGCTGCCGGTCTGGTGGGACCTGTTCGCCATGGGCATGCTGCTCGCCGTGCTCTCGGCCTGGTACTCCCGGCAGGGCAGGTCGCCGCGCTGGGCGGAGCTGCCCGGCTCGGGCACGGTGTGCTGGGGTATCGCAGCGTTCTTCTACTGGGTGTCGAGCAGGCATCTCGGCCTGCCGCTCGTGCCGATCTTCGAAGCCACGCGGAGCCAGGACATGGGCAAGCACCTGGGCTACGGGTTGTTCGGCTTCTTCCTGCTGCTCCCGGCGGTGTTCGGCCACGGCGACCGCGGCTGGGTGCGGCCGCTGCTGGCCAGCCGTCCGCTGGCCTTCCTCGGAGCGATCTCGTACGGCATCTATCTGTGGCACTCGGCCGTCATCGACCTGGTGCTGGAGCACAGCGGCTGGCGGCTGTGGAAGATCCCCTACCCGCCGTTTCTCCTGGTGGTCCTCACCCTGACCGTCGGGGTCTCCACCGTGACGCACTTTTTGATCGAGCGTCCCTGCATCACCCTCTCCCGGGAGTGGGCCCGGCGGGCCGACAGATGGGTGGCGAGGCGCTTCGAAGGGGCGGCGAGGGGCGGGGAGGGCGGCCTCGTGAGCGGGGCCGGCGGATCGCCGGGCGAGGTCGAGGT
>NZ_CDWWXA010000213.1:0-2353 GCF_977971845.1 Frankia sp. CeCAU1
AATCAGACGGCCTGTCCGAAGCCGACATCGCCCCCTACCGCTCGGGAGCGAAGAAGACGATCGGCGGCTATGCCCAGCGCCTCGCCGCCGACCCCAATGCGAAAGCCATCCGGGCAACCATCGAGAAAGCACAGGCCGACGGTCTTGTAGCAGCAGGCCCCGATGGCCGCCCGGCACTCACCAGCAAAGGCCGGCAGGTCGCCGCCGGTCTCGGCTCGGCGAAGCCACGGCCCAGCAAACCGAAACTCGGCACCCTGGCAGGAAAGGCAGCCACCCCCATCCTGCCAGCACCACCCGCACCGCCAACGCCCAGCCGCATACCTGATCCGACCCTGGAAAGCCGCCCTCTCACCGACCACGACGACATCCGCGATCTAATGGCCAGCCACATGACCCGATCCCAGGATCGGTTTGAGGACCGTCACCGTACAGCGGTCACAGCATGGGCCAGCGGCGCTAACTATGAGATCAACGACGTGTTGCGTCACGGAGGCGAGTCCAGCGCAGACACGGCGCGCATCATGGCCGACCTTGACGACGCATTCGAACAGGTTGTGCCTCTCGACCAGCCCATCACTGTCATCCGCGGCATCGGATCGGTCACAGACATCGCAGGTGAGCCGCCAGCGGACGGTTTTGTCTTCCGTGACCACGGCTTCGTCTCCACCACTATCAGTGACCACATTGCGGCCGGCTTCAGCAGCGGCTACGACACCGCCACACTGAAGATCACAATCCCTGCTGGGGCGAAGGTGTTGTCCCTCATCCCACCAGCACCCCCGGCCTTCAAATCCCGGCATCCCGAAGAAAACGAGATCCTCCTCCCGCGCGATACCGTCTTCGAGATAGTCACCGACACGAAGATCAACTCCAGTCGGGAGATAGAGATCAATGTCATCATCTGACAACCCAGACCGTCCAGACCGCGACCAGCCCGACTCGCAGACAGTCCGACCCGAACGGTTCACCTGGAAACCCGGCGACATCGAAATCCTCCAGCCCGCTGACCGGGACCAGCCGACAAGCCCCCCAGACAAAAACACACCGGACCCGTAAACCCAGGGCTCCGGCACGTTCGCGATCTGTCCCGGTTTCGGTGGTCCCGGGGCGGCCCGGCGGGCGGTCGCCCGACCACCGGAACCGCTTCAGACCAGGCCATCTGCAGTCGGACCGTCGAACGGACGAAGTGGACAGATCGCTTTCTTGCCGGAGCCCTGCCCGTAAACCCCCAACCGGAAAACACCATCCGCCCAAGCCGAGAGTCTGACCGCGGCGCCCGCACGTCCCGTCCCATCCGCTGCGGCGCCAGGTGCCCGCATCGTTGCCCTAGCAGTGCGACCGCCCCGGAGCGCCGTCCATGCGTGTTCCGCGGCCGTGTGGCGCCCTCACCCTCCGCGGAACACGCTGCAAGAACCCCGCAGCCCCCGGCATGCCGATCTGCGCGGTCCACGAGAAGACCCGGAAGAAGCTCGCCGAGCTCGCCCGCCACAACCGCGCACGCAACACCGGCTGGCGGCCACTCCCCTCCGGGACGCTCCGAGGCAAGGATGCCGACCGGTACCTCGTCGGCCTGGCAGACGCCAGCCGCATCCCCGAAGCCTCGCGACGGGCCGTATGGGCCTACAGCGGCCCCCGCTCACCGATCAACCCCACACTCCGCGCCCGCACCCTGAGCGATAACCCGGATATCGCCCACGTAGTGGCCGACCTCGACGCAGCATTCGACGCCGTCCCACAGACGACACGGCCAATCAGCGTGCACCGCGGGCTCCGCCACGTCGAGCGCTTCCTCCCCCCCGACGCCACCGGCTTCCGAGACAGAGACCTCGGCTTCCGTTCCATGACCACCGACGTCAGCGTCGCCGAGGACTTCACCCGCTTCGGACCACCAACAGCAACACGAATGATCGTCGAAGTCGAAATACCGGCCGGATCCAAGGTCCTCCCCGTCGAGGCACTCGGCACCCAGTTCCCAGGACAGAACGAAGTCCTCCTCCCTCGGAACACGGTCTTCGAGTTCTTCTCCGACGAGACTCGCACTGACGCCAACGGCCGCCCGGTCCGCTACGCGAAAGCCCGCATCGTCGGCTCCCAGCAGTAGAATCAGCCCATGTCAGAGAACCCGCCACCGCCCAAGGACGACCGGCTCGACCGGTTCGTCAGCAACCCCGGCGACAGCATCATCTACGGCCCGGACGGCAAGCCTTGGAAGCCCGGCGACCCGATCCCGCCCCGGAAGAAGAACCCGGACTCCAACACGAAGTAGCAACTCGCCTATCCTTCACCGCGGCTGGCCGGGAGCCTGACCGCGGCGCCCGCACCACACCCCGAGCGAGGTCACCATGACCCGCAC
>NZ_CDWWXA010000213.1:2947-6056 GCF_977971845.1 Frankia sp. CeCAU1
CGTCAGCGATCTCGGGCTACCTGGGCAACGCCACGAAGCTGGAACAGCTCGACCAAGGCGATAGCTCGACTCAGGCACGGTCGATGCTGGGCGACCTCGCGCGGGCGTTGGATGTGGCTGCGGGACAGCTCCCACCAGCGGGTTGATCCATCCGAAACGCACGTCTGTTCGGTAGAATCGGGGGCATACCCGGCGCCTGATGAGGCGCCCCGGGGCTGAGGATTGCCGTCCTCTCCCCCGGGACTTCGAAACACCTCGTGTGCGGAGGTGCCCCGCGTGGGCGAGTCTATTTGCGTTGTCCAGGGCTGCGACAGCCCCGTGCTGGTCAAGTCCAAGGGCCTGTGCTCGAAGCACTACCAGCGGCTCATGAGGCACGGCTCCGTCGACGCCTGGCACGGGCCAACGAAGGCCCCAGCGCGGATGTGCACCGTCGAGGGCTGCACCCGCAACGAGCTGAACCAGACGCACGGCCTCTGCGAGATGCACGATGCTCGTCGCCGCCGCACGGGCACGACCGCTGACCCCGTCCCGCGCGGGCGGAAGCTATGCCGGATCGAGGGCTGTGGCCGATCAAACCAGTTCTTCGGCCTGTGCGACACGCACGAGTACCGCCGGAAGCACGGGCTATCCCTCGAAGCGCCGATCCGCCAGCCGAGCCCGGACGTCTGCGTCATCGACGGCTGTGGCCGCACGGGGCCGCTGAAGCGGGCGATGTGCGGCATGCACTACCAGCGATGGGCGAACTGGGGCGACCCGCTGCGCGAGCCGGTGCCGCACGTTCCGCGAGGATGCTCGGTCGAAGGCTGCGAGAACGCGCACGCAGCCGACGGGTACTGCCTCGTGCACTACCAGCGGCTACGCCGAACTGGGATCACCGAGCTGCGTGAGCGTGAGTCGTCGCCGGAGTTCTGCTCGATCGAAGGGTGCGGCAAGCCTCGGGATTCACGATCCTGGTGCCGGATGCACTACGGCCGCTGGCGGAAGCACGGCGATCCACTGATCGTGCTTGCGGAGCGAGACCCGAACCCGCCCGAGATCTGCACCCTCCCCGGCTGCGGCGCGCCCCGCGCCGTCAAGCGCCTGTGCCGCCCGCATTACCAAGCCGCTCATCACGCTGCGAACCGGGAGCTCCGGAACACCCGGATGCGAGCGCACTACAGGGCGAACGTCGACATCTACACGATCCGCTCCACACGCCGTCGCCGTCGCCTCGACGCCGCATTGACCAACCACGATCGGGAGTTGTCGACGGCGTACCGCCGCGCCATCCAGCGCGACGCCTGCCGCTACTGCGGAGGTCCGAGCGCAGAGAACGACCACTTCTTCCCGGTCGCCAAAGGCGGTACGGATCACTGGTGGAACCTTGTGCGCGCCTGCGCTCCGTGTAACAAGTCGAAGGCGGCCCACTGCGGGACGTGGTTCATCCTGAGAGGGAGTCGTGCGGCTCGAAACGCTCCCTCTCTCACCGAAGCAGATCCGGTCAGTTGCTGAGGCGAACCGGCGTCTGAACATATGGCAGGGGAGCGTCCGCAGCGGAAAGACGATTTCGAGTCTGCTTCGCTGGCTCATATTCGTGGCGGACCCTCCCCCGTCGGGGTTGCTCGCCGTTGTCGGGAAAACCCTCGACACGGTTTTTCGCAATGTCTTCGAGCCGCTCATGGACCCGACCATATTCGGTGATGCCTCAAAGCACGTTCACTACACGCGTGGAGCCCCGACCGCAAAAATTCTCGGACGCCGCATCGAGATCATTACGGGCAACGATGTCCGCAGCGAAGGCAAATTGCGCGGCGCCACGATTGCGGGCCTGTATGCGGACGAGCTGACATTGCTCGGCGAGGACTTCTTCACGCAGGCGCTCGCCCGCCTCTCGGTCCCGGGCGCCAAGCTGTTTGGCACCACAAATCCCGATGGACCTCAGCATTATATTCGCAAGAAGTTTCTACTCAGAGCCTCAGAGCTGGATCTAGCCACGTGGCACTTCGTCCTAGACGACAACCCCGTACTCGGCGAGGACTACAAGAGCGCGCTGAAGGCCGAGTACGTGGGTCTTTGGTATCGCCGCTATATTCTTGGGGAATGGTGCCTCGCAGAAGGCGCCTGTTACGACATGTGGGACGAAGACCGGTTCGTTGAAGACACTATCCCCACCGTGACGCGCTGGGTTGGCACGGGCGTGGATTACGGGACCGTTGCGCCGTTCGTTGGCATCGTCGGCGGGATCGGCGTCGACCGGCGCCTCCACCTCGTGGCGGAGTACCGATATGAGTCGAAGCTGGCTCACCGGCAGAAGACCGATGCTGAGTACTCCACAGCCCTCCAGGAGTTCCACGCGAGTGTTCCGATCCCTGGGACAGGGCTGCGCGGTGTCCGTCCCGAGTACATCTGCGTAGACCCCTCCGCCGCGAGCTTCGTCACCCAGCTTTACCGCGATGGCGTCAGTGGCGTGATGAACGCAGACAACGCGGTAGTGGACGGCATCCGCATGGTGTCCTCGCTTTTCGGAAACGATCGAATCAGGGTGCATCGCTCGGTCCGGGGTTTCATTTCCGAGGTACCGGGTTATGCCTGGGACAGTGACGCCGCAGATAAAGGCATTGACCAGCCCATCAAGGCGGACGATCACAGTTGTGACGCCGTCAGGTACCTGATCAAGTCCACCGAGCCGCTCTGGTATTCGACGCTCCGCCAGCCACTCCAGCCCGCCGCGTAGAGGAGCCTCCGCTGTGGCGACGGACAAACGAACCGTCCACGGAAGTGGCGATTTCGGCCCCCGCCGAGGGGCCTCCGGCGCGTCGATCGCAGCCCTCGCGGGCCGGGCCCGCGCCGAACGCGCCGACCCGCTACGCGCGAAGGTCATGGCCGACCCGAAGATCCACAACCCTGAGGGGTTCCTGATCTGGCTGGGCCGGCGCAAAGGGGGGCTGAACAGCCACAAGGGCCGCAGCCCGCATCCGGGGATCGGCACACGCCGCCTGGCCGAGCGGGGCGCGCTACCAGGCCGCGCACCTTCGGGTGGCGGTGGGGATGCGCCGACGGTGCGGCTGTCCCAGGCGGACATCGCACGGGCATTGCAGGCGAAGACGCCGACGATGCTGCGCCGCCCACC
>NZ_CDWWXA010000214.1:0-5157 GCF_977971845.1 Frankia sp. CeCAU1
GTCCCTCCCGCCCCTCCAGCAGGCCGTCCGTGGCGAGCAGGAGCGCCCAGTGCGGCCCGAGCTCGATCCGCACCTCCTCGGAGAGGTCGTCGTCGACGATGCCAAGAGCCGGACCGACGACGTCGCCCGGCAGCGCCGACAGCCGCGGATGCAACAGCGCCGGCGGCGGATGGCCGGCCAGCCGCATCCGCGCCGAGGTCCGGTCGGGAGCGATCGCGAGGGTGCACACCGTCGCGAAGATCTCATCCTGTTCCCGCTCGCTCACCAGCACGCGTTGGAGATACCCGAGCCGGTCGGGTTCCGGAACACCGGCGAGAACCAACGTGCGCCACGCGATCCGCAGGCTCACCCCGAGCGCCGCCTCGTCCGGGCCGTGCCCGCAGACGTCGCCGAGCAGGACGTGGAGCGTGCCGTCCGCGGTGGACACCATGTCGTAGAAGTCCCCGCCGAGCAGGGACTGCTGCCGGCCGGGGCGGTACCGGGCGTCGTGATGCAACCGGCCGTCGTCGATGAGTGGCCGGGGTAACAGGCCGCGTTCGAGGCGGGCCCGCTCGTCCGCCAGCAGCTCCGACTCCCGCAGCGCCTGCGCGGCGGTGTCGGCCCGCTTGCGCTCAATCGCGTACCGGACGGCCCGGACCAGGTCCCGCCCGTCGACCTGACCCTTGACGAGATAGTCTTGCGCGCCCGCGGCGACCGCCTGCGCCCCCCGGTACTCGTCAACCAGACCGGTGAGCACCACGACCGGCGCTCCCGCCTCGACCGTGAGCAACCGGCGTAGCGCCGACAGGCCCTCACTGTCCGGCAGCCCGAGATCCAGCAGCACGCACGCGACGTGCTCGCTGCGACGGGCGGCTTCGGCCACCGTGCGCACCCGGGTCAGCTCGACCGGAGCGAAGACCTCGTCGAGGAGCTCGGACACCAGATAGGCGTCGGCATCATCATCCTCGACCAACAGCACCGGCCAGATCACTTTTAGGGGATCAGCGTTCGGCGCCCGCATCGCGGTGCCCTCGGTTCCTGACACATCTCCTCGGCATTGCACGACACGAGGCCATACCGGCCCAACCCGGACTCGAAGCATGGCACGACCACGACGCCCGTGCGCATAGGAACGCCGAACCGGAGTGGACCGCGGCCAGGAAGACCGGTCAGGAAGACGGAGCGCGACGGGCTCCGGAAGACCGGGCGCAGGAAGACATGGTGGGCCTACGGAAACGACGGCAGTCGCAAGGACGGATCAATGAGCGGCGGTGCGGCTACCAGTGGCGGTACGGCTACCAGCGGCGGTGTCGCCCTGCGCGCCTTCCTTCCCTGACGGGGTCTCACCCGCAGCCGGCGCCGTGGGACGGCCCAGCAGGTACCAGCCCCACAGCCCGGCGGGCACCGGGGCCCGCCTCGGCGCGCCGGGCACCTCCCGGGCGTCCATCACGTCGAGCAGGTGATCCCAGTAGCCCGTCAGGCGGGCCGCCAGGCTTCCACCGAACAGCCTGCTGTGCAGGAGGTGCGGATGCGGTCGGGTCGGAGCGTGGCGCATCGCGTCGGAGAAGCGGTCGAGGAGATCCCGGCGCTCGTCGTCGGACAGCTCGGCCATCAGCTCACGCAGAAGTTCGTCCTCCAGCGTCGCATGTTCGACCATCAACGCGGCCAGATCCCGGCGCAGGTTCGCGACCGGCTCCGCGGGCCGGTTGAGGTCCCCCTGGACGTACTGTTCAATGCCGCGCATCACCGAGGAGCAGCGCCGCGCCAAGCGGCCCAGGTCCGCCACCCGCGCCCGGCCGCCCACGACCCGGCGGGCCATCTCCGGGTAGACCACCGACTCCATCGCGCTCAGGTGCGCGGAGACGGCGGCCACGGCCGCGTCGCTGGCGTGCAGCGCCTGCCGCGGGTCGGTCGACGGACCATCCACGTCACCGTGGGCGCCGACGTCGCGCGAGAGCTCGATCAGACGGACGGCATCCTGATGCGCGGCCTCCACCAAGGTCACCAACGTCTCGGCCATGACCACCTCGCAGCCCATGGGCGGATACCCAGCGGAGAGCTACCAGGATCCAAAGCTACGCCTATCCGACCCGGTCCGCATCTCGGCAGCCACCACGCAGCCGTAACCCGGTACCCACAAAGGGTGCCAGTCGCTTCGCTCGGCACCTACACTCTCGGGCTTGGTCCCCGTGGTGTCCGGCCGTGGCCGCGCCGAACGCCACCGTCACCGGGCGAGGAACTCGTCGAGATCGGCGAGGAACCTCGTCTCGTCCTCGACCACCAGGCCGCCGACATCGGCGTGGCCGGGCGGACCCGGCTGCGCAAGGACAATCGAACCGGCGCCGTGCCGGATGGTGAGCCGCCGCCCGAGCATCGCGGCCAGTCGCATGGAAGCCGACCCGCAGGCCTCGTCCTCGGTGACGCCGTGCCTGCTGGCGAAGGCCCGGGCCCGCACGACCCCGCCCGGCTCATCCTCCCACGCCCAGAGCTGGGTCAGGTCCTCGGCGGGTGGACGGGGCAGGTCGAGCGCGTCGACCTGGCCCGGGTCCGCGAGCATCTCATGCCACCAGCAGGGCACGGCGGCCAGGGCGCCGCGGACCCAGACCCGGCCCTGCTCCTGCCAGCTGACCGCCTCGCCGCCGGCCGGGCGGAGGATCTCCGGATGGCCACCGAGCAGCCGACCCAACAGCCAGGCCGACCCCACCAAGGCGTGCCCCGCCATGGGCAGCTCCCCGGTGGGCGTGAAGGTGGCCAGCTCCGCCAACTCCGGGTTGTCGACGAAGACCGTGGCAGGGCAGCCCAGTCGGCGCGCGACGACGGACCGCTCCCGCGCGTCGGGCAGCAGCTTCGCGGCATCCAGCACCACGGCGAGCAGGCTGCCGCCGGTGCCCGTCTCGTCGGCGAACACCCGAAGCGTGCGTACCTCGATCCCGATCACTCGATCCTCCCTGTGACGTATCCCATGCGCCGGACGTGTGTCTCACCCTTCGTGCCGCACCACGCCGGCACAGTTGCCAGGCATCCGCGTCCACGGTGAAGCCCGGATCGCCTCCGGACGACCGGCACCGACTTGTCACCATGAAGGTTCACCAGTGGGGAAGGGCGTGGGAGATGCCGACAGGTGGACCTGGACATGGATCGGCGGCAGGGAAGAAGGCAGTGATGCGGGACGACGCGGTGCCGGGCGAAAGGGTACGCGACGAGACGGTACGCGAGACCCGGGGACGCGACGGTGATGGCGCGCGCCCGGACGGCGGCGACCACGGCAGCCAGCATCCCGTTCGGGAGGTGCTGGGGGACGCCCTGGAGCAGGCGTCGGCCAACGCCCATAAGCTCGCCGGCGCGCTGACCCGTCCGGTCTCCCTGGTCCGGGTGGGTCGCAAACGACGCCGTGCGTCCCGCTCCGAGCTACCGCGGACGCCGGACGGGCGCGTCATGGCCTGCGGCGTGTACAGCCATGGCCGGCGGGTCACCATGGACATCGACCAGGCCGACGCGCTGCGGTTGGCGCGGTCCGAACGCAACGGGTTCGCCTGGCTCGGCCTGTTCGAGCCGAGCTACGAGCAGCTCACCGCGATCGCCGAGGAGTACAGGCTGGACAAGCTCGCGGTGGAGGACGCGGTCACCGGCCACCAGCGCCCCAAGCTCGAGCAATACGAGAACCACCTGTTCATGGTGCTCAAGACGACCAGTTACGTGGAGCACACCCAGGTAACGGGCACCTCCGAGGTAGTCACCACCGGCGAAATCATGATCTTCCTCGGCGAGGACTTCGTCGTGACCGTGCGGCACGGCAGGCACGGGGAGATGACGAAGCTGCGCGGCCGGCTGGAGGCCAACCCGGAGATGCTCCGGCACGGCCCGACGGCCGTGCTGCACGCCATCTGCGACAGCATTGTGGATGACTACGTCCGCACCGTGGAAAGCATCCAGGCCGACGTCGACCAGATCGAGGCGGGCGTCTTCCATCGGGATCAGAAGCCGTCGACGGAAAGCGCCTACCAGATGAAACGCGAGCTTCTGGAGCTCAAGCACGCGGTGCTGCCGCTCGCGGGCCCGTTGCGTACCCTCACCATGGACGCCCCCACGATGGTCGACGTGGCGATGCGCCGTTACTTCCGGGACGTCGCCGACCACCTCGAGCAGGTCAGCGAGCGAATAGCTCACTTCGACGAGTTGCTTTCCTCCGTGCTCCAGGCGACGCTGACGCAGGTGACGATCGCGCAGAACGAGGACATGCGACGGATCAGTGCCTGGGTGGCGATCGGCGCCGTCCCGACCGCCGTCGCCGGGATCTACGGCATGAACTTCGACCACATGCCGGAGCTTCGTCAGACGTGGGGCTACCCGGCCGTCCTGGCCGTCATTACGACGATCTGTCTGTTTCTCTACCGTGCGTTCAAGCGCAACGGCTGGCTCTGACACCGAACCTGCATGCTAGGCGCGTATAGACCACGACAATGACGGCAGATCCATAGTCCCTTTTTACTATAAGTTGGCTGACGCGACGTATCCGTACGATGGGTTACCCCTGGCCCGCCACGTCGGTTACCGTTACCAACCGTGTCGGAGCAACCGGGTCTCGCGCCAGCCGCTCGGCGCGGTCCCCGCCGACCCCCACCCCTCAGGGGGCTCCATGACCTCGTCTGACCCCAAGAGTCGTAAAACGGCCATCCTGCCCGATCGGGGCGATCTCATCGCGGAGCTCGCCGGCCGCCTGGAGGCCCTCGACGCGCTCCTCAACCGGTTGGAGGATGCCGAGCGGCAGGCCGCCGACGCCAGCGAGCATCTCATCCGGACCCGCCGGTGGCAGGAGGACACGGTCCGGACCATCCAGGAGGAGCGGGCTCGGATGCGCCAGCGCCAGCACGCCCTCGACGAGCTCGCCGACCACGCCCGCGCCGCGGTCGAGGCGCTGGCGCACCACCGCTCGCTGCCCCGTGAGGTCCACGAGCTCGCGGTCGAGCTCCAAGTGCTCGATGCGGCGGGATTCCTCACCCGCCGCGGCTCCCGGTCCCGCTGAGGGGGGTGCACACCCGGCCTCACCCGTCGACTACTTTAAGTAGTCAAAAGCCGCCAGCGGGCCGCGGGAGGGCTACCCGCCCGCCCGCGCTCTCACCCGGACCGGCCGCCGCCGCGGACCCCCCACGCAACGAAAAACCAGCAGGACAACCGGGG
>NZ_CDWWXA010000215.1:0-3589 GCF_977971845.1 Frankia sp. CeCAU1
CGAACGCGGCGGCCCCGCGGATCGCGTCGGCCAGCGCCCGGTTGTCCGAGAACACGGCGGTGACCGCCTGCTCGGCGACGTCGCTGGCCGGGCGGCGGCCGGGATGGTCCTTGCGCTCCTGGTCGTCGCCGACAGCCTCCCCGTCGACCACACGCCGCGCCGCACCCGCGGCCTTCCGGGCGGCCTCGTGGGCCTTCCGGGCGGCTGTGGGCGTCGCGGTGAGCTCGGCGGCGGCATGACTGGAAACGGCGGAGGGCCCCAGGCCCGGGCGCGATGCCGGGCCTGGGGCCCTCCGTGGTGGGTCGCCAGCCAGCAGGGACGCACCAGAGGGTTCAGCCGGGATCGAGCCCCCGGTCAGCGGCGAGGGCGTGGTGAGTGGTCGGGAGGTTTTTCCGACGAGCCAGGTCTGACCTGAGCCTTGGGCACGCTCGGCTGCACAATGTGCGGAAACGCGCCTGCCGTAGGGCGAACGTGCGCCTTTCCGGGCGTGAACGTCTTCTTCGCCGCCAGGTCTAGCCGGTCGAACTGGCGCCAGATGTCCGTCTGGGCGGCAGCGCTGAGATGCCGATCCTGGAGATCCGCGCGGAGACGTTCGATGGCCCATTTGTCAGGATGGGCGACGAAGGCGTCCATGACCTGGCCAAAGGCGGGGTCGGTGGATGGGTCTCGCCGATCCCACAAGCGGATCTGTTGGCGCAGCCGGTCGACCTGCGTGTTGAGCGCGGCCGAGGTCAGCGCGCCGGCACGCAGGGCCGCGGCCAGGTCGTGGGAGCGTTCATCGACCGCGAGCTGCATCGCGGCTTTCGCTGCCTCACGGACGACGGGGTGATGGTAGGGCTCGGCGACCCGGATCGGGTTGAGGCCCCAGAGAACGTTGAGGTCGTTGCGGAGCTGGGCCTGGACGGGGCCTTGGGCGCTGATGCGTTCCGGGCTTTCCAGCGGGCCGTTCAGCGTGTATTCGACGACCCCGATGGCGTCGACGTATCCGAAGGTGAGGGCGGGGTCGTCGGGCAGGGACGTTAGGGGACGGCCACCGTTGCTGCGGTCAACATCGAGGTGGACCGCGTAACCCTTCTTGCTGCCGGGATGCGGGTCGTCGGGGGACGCGCCGTAGAAGGCGTAGCAGCCCGTGAACGACGTCTGCGGGTAGATGCCCGCGAGGAGTTCCTGCACGGTGCCTTTGAAGCTGGTGTCGACGAGGACGACGGAGGAGCCGAGTTCCCCGACCGGGACGCCGCTGCGCTGCAGGTAGTCGGTGAGGTTGCGTTGGGCGCCGCTGACCGCGGCCGGGTCGACCCAGGTCGCCGCGTCGCGGAAGCCGGCCAGGTGCGGGAAGGTGTGGCCGCTGTTGGCCTGCAGGTCCTGCAGCGCGGCGTCGACAACGACGCGGGAGACGACGACCTCGGTGCAGTGATCGGCGACGAATGCCGGGTCGAGATTGCCGGCGGCGACCGCGAGGCTGTGTCCGTCCCGGCCGAGGAACACCACGACGGTGCCCGGATCCCGTTGGACCGCCTGGCGTAGATCGTCGAGCATCGCGGCGGCCACGTGCGTGATCAGTGGTGTCAGATGATCGGCCGACACCTGGTAGGCCTGCTCGACCGCGGCGCGATGGGCCGGATCGGTCAGTTCGTAGTCGTCGAGGAGCCGAGACAGGTTCGAGTGCGCTGGCTGCGTCACGCTTCAACCCCAGCCCTGGCCGTGGGCGCCGCGGGTGGGCTGAGACCGGCCTGCAGCCAGGCACGGAACGCCGGGTAGTCCGCACGCAGGCTCAGGAACACCTCGCGGCCGTCGGAGGCGAGGCTCATGCGCCCGATGTCGTCGAGGTGGACTCGGCGCAACCCGAAGTCCACGAACGGCATCTGCAGCGCCGCGCTGAAGGTGAGGGCGTCGTGTTGCAGGGTTGCCGGGTAGAACGTCGCGTACCAGCGGTCGAGGTGGGCACGCAGCATCCGGGCCCAAGTGGTGCTCTCCTCCGCGAGATGGCGGTAGACGCCACTGTCGGCGGTGATCGCCATCTCGCCGGGGCGGAAAGTCACGTCGGAGGTGACGAAGGAGATCCGTGGCCCCGCGGCCAGGACCGTGCGGGCTGCGGCAGGGTCTAGGCGAATGTTGTGTTCGGCCTGGTCAGGATACCGGTAGTTCAGCGCGGCGCCCATCTGGGTGATCTCGAGCGTTCGGGTCAGTTCTGGTCGTTCGGTGAGCAGGTTGGCCAGGTTGGACATCGGGCCGATCCCGACCCAGCGGATCCGGTCGTGCGTGGCACCGGCGCGCACCTGGTCCACCGCGGCGAGCAGGTCGGTGTTGACCGGTTCGCCACCGGCGCCGGCGAGCCCGTCGACGCAGAAGTAGCGGGTGTTACCGAGGTCGTGTCCAGCGACGACCGGGACGTCGTGGCGGCCCAGTGCGTCGAGGAAGGCTCGCGCGAACCGGGCCCGGTCTCCTCCGCGTTCGTCGGAGGTCACGACGAGTGCGAGTTCAGGGCAGCTGTGGGCGGCGACAGCGAGGGCGACGGCGTCGTCGGGGTCCCCGCCGACGTCGGTGTCGATGATGACGGGAGGGCGGTGCGCAGCCGGGGTGGGCGGTGCGACGTGGGACATCCGATCGATGAGTGCTGCGGCACCGCCGGGTCCGTACTGGTTGCTGCCGGCGGTTAGCGCGCGCCAGACCGCCGCGTCATCGGGTAGATCACCGTCACGTACTTCGCCCACGATCAACCCTTTCGCCAGATGCAATCCTGGATCTTACCTACGGCATAGATGTGCCTATTTTACACATCCGACGTGCCTGTTACTGTTATTGAAGGTCGTCTGCACGCACCGCTATCCGTATGATCTGGTGACCTTGCGCGCCCGCGCGCAGGATATGCAAAAGCTAAGTAAATGGCCCGTCCGGCGGGTACGGTCCATCACCGCGTCGGCCGAGGCGATCCTGCGCCGGTTCACCCGGACCAACGCGATCCACCCCACCCACCAGGCGATGATCGAGGTCGGCCGGGCGCAGCGGACCCTGTTCGTGGCCCGCTACCTGCGCGGCCGGGACCTGCAGCGCGAGATCAACGAGGGCCTGAACGTCGTCGAGTCCTGGAACCGCGCCAACAGCGTCATCTTCTTCGGCAAGGGCGGCGACATCGCCACCAACCGCCGCGACGAACAGGAACTCTCCGTCCTCTGCCTGCGGGTGCTCCAGGCCGCCCTCGTCTACGTCAACACCCTCATGGTCCAGGACGTCCTCGCCGACGACGACTGGGCGCAGCAGCTCACCGACGCCGACCGGCGCGGCCTGACCCCGTTGTTCTGGACCCACGTCGCCCCGTACGGCGAGGTGAAACTCGGCATGACCAGCCGCCTGACACTCGGCGTGTCCACCGCGCCGCCGCTGGTGTAGACCCGGCCTGGCAGGCCTCGGGTCGGGGGAAGGGACCGAGGCATGCCGGCTCCGGCTGGCAACCGCATCCCTCGCCAGGAGAGTTCGGCGACGCTCGTCACGAGCCGTACGCGTCGCGCGTGAGGGTGAACAGTGCCGCTCGTAGATCGCTGTCGGGTAGCCCGGGGGAATCTCACCCCCGGGCTCCCACAGATCCCCGCAT
>NZ_CDWWXA010000215.1:3989-4531 GCF_977971845.1 Frankia sp. CeCAU1
TTTCCGTCCTTTGGGGTTAAGGTCTTTGAGCGCCCTGATGTGGTGCACTTCGACCTGTTCCGTGGAGCCGCATAGTTCGCAGATCTCGGCCAGGAGTCGTTGGACGAGTTCCGACCGTTTTCCGTTCCGGATGCGTGACGGATGGTTGTTGAGGGGCTGTGGTGTGGCGCCCCGTGCCAGACTGATGCCGCCCCATTGCGCTACCAGCGGCGGTCGTCCGCCATCCCGGTGCACGGTGACCTGAAGGCCACGACGTGGACCGTGCTCGGTGTCGAGTACGGCTCGGTAACGGCGGTAGACCTTCGGGACCGTGGTCCGGTACTTGCGGGCCAGGGTCTTGGTCCAAGCCGGCGAGCCCGTCGCTGGGTGAGGCGCGGGCGCGGGTCGGGTCGGATCCGGTGCGGATGCTGTTCGAGCACGCCGCGGGGCCGGTCGGTGTCGAAGGCCAGGCCGGGGTGTTCCTGCAGGGGCTGCGGCTGGTCCAGATCGACGGGTCGACCTGCGACCTGCCGGACACGGAGAAGAACCGGGCCTTCTTCGGC
>NZ_CDWWXA010000215.1:4823-5778 GCF_977971845.1 Frankia sp. CeCAU1
GGGCCGTCGAACGCCGACGGGCCGGCGCCGTTCCCGAAGGTCCGCTGGGTCATCGCCGCCGAGGCCGCCACCGGCGCCCTGCTGGGCGCGTCGTTCGGCCCGTGGACCACGGGCGAACCGGCGCTGGCCCGCGACCTGCTCGGGCACCTGGGACCGGGCATGCTCACCCTGGCCGACCGCAACTTCCTGTCCCACCGGCTCGCCGGCGAGGTCCTGGCGACCGGGGCGCACCTGCTGTGGCGGGCGAAGGCGACCTTCACCCTGGCCCCGGTCCGGGTCCTGCCCGACGGCAGCTACCTCGCCGAGCTGACCCCCGCCCGCACGCCGGACGGGCCACCACTGACGGTGCGGGTGATCGAGTACACCGTGCACTCCACCACCGACGGCGGCGAGGAGAACAGCTCGGAGCTGTTCTGCCTGGTCACCGACCTGCTCGACCCCGACGAGTACCCGATGCTGGACCTGGCCTGCGCCTACCCGACACGGTGGGGACGCGAGACCGTGATCGGCCACCACAAGACCGACCTCGGGGAAGGCCGGCCCGTCCTACGCAGCAAGGACCCCGAAGGCGTCGCCCAGGAGATGTGGGCCCTGTTCGCCGTCCACCAGGCACTCGCCCGCCTCATCGGCGTCGCCGCCGACACCACCGGCACCCCACCCGAAAAGATCAGCTTCCGCCGGGCCCTCACCGCCGCGTCCGACTCCATCCGGACCGCGGCTTTCCCCCCTGACCAGGCACTCCTCGCGTTCCTGATCGAGATCTGCGACCCACGCCTGGCCATCCGTGACCGCACCGCACCCCGCAAGACCCGCAGGCACAGCGACTACCCCCGCCGCAAGACCGACGATCCACCCACCCGGCCCGTCACCCACCGCCTCGAACTCCACTGCCTGAACCTCCGATGACCAACCATCCCCCAAACCTTGAAGGGATCATTTAACCTACGGCCATTGG
>NZ_CDWWXA010000216.1:0-5077 GCF_977971845.1 Frankia sp. CeCAU1
CCGAGGAAGTCGAACCCGTCCGCGAGGTGGACGATCCGGGTCTTGGCCGGGGACAGGGCGAGCCCCATTCCCGCCAGGACTCTGCTCACCTGGCCGTGCAGGGCGTCGACGTGTTCCCGGGTGCCGTGGACCATGACGACGAAGTCGTCCGCGTAGCGGACCAGTCGCCAGGTCGGCAGGCCCTGGTGTCGCCGCCGTTCACGCTCCCGCCGGCTGCCCATCGTGCTCGTCCACTGCTCGGCGGCGAAGTCGTCGAGCCCGGACAACGCGATGTTGGCCAGCAGAGGTGAGAGGATGCCTCCTTGCGGTGTTCCGGAGGTGGTCTCGTCCCGTTCACCGAGCCCGGTCATGATCCCGGCTTTCAGGAACGCTTGCACCAGCGCCAGCACCCGCTTGTCCTTCACCCGCGCTCGGACGCGGTCCATCAGGGCCGCGTGGTCGATGCGGTCGAACGAGTCCGCGACACACTACTGGCATCGAGGACCTCAAGGCTGCCTCGCGGGCCTATGTCAGGGGCGTGTATTGCGCTGAGGCAGCTGTTGAGCTGCTGATCGGACATGTGCGCTGGCTGGTGCGGGCGGATTTCCGGGGCCGGTTCGTCGAGTGGGGCGAGAGTCTGGCTGGCGGTGAGATGGCGTGGGTTGACTGGCTGGCTGCGGTGCGTGCGCTGGACACGGGCCGGTTGGCGTGCTCGAGCAGTGAGGCGTCGGTGCTGCGCGTCGCGGCGAGTCTGTCCGCTGGAGTGCCGGTTGACCTGGCTGAGTCGGTCGGTGGGCTGGATGAGACGAACATCAGGCTGGTCGCCGCGGCGGTCGTGCGTGGCAACGGCCGCGGTGGCGGTGAGACGGGCTGGTCGTGGTGAGCGCGGGGCCGGTGACCGTGGCACGGGTGACCCGGCCGGGACACCCGTTCGATGGGTGTGAGCTGCGGGTGCTCGGCCGGATGCGCCGGCACGGCGCACTCGAGCCGATCCTCGAACTACCGGATGGCAGCAAGTCCATGATGCCGGCGGCCTGGACCGACGCCGAGCCGGCCGCGGACGGGGAGTCGCTCCCGGCCGGGGAGCCGACCCTGGGGCGGGTCACGGACCTGCTTGACCTGACACGGATCGTGTCCTCTATGTTGCCTCGTGCGGTGTCGGAGGTTGTCGAGGCGGATATCACCGAGCAGGTTGAGGGCTGTCCGAGACAGGAGGCCCCCGATGCCGACCCGGCCGCAGTTGAGCCAGCCGCAGCCGCTCCTCTCGCTGCCCGGGCTGCCCGCGGGGGTGCCCGACGTGGCGGTGCGGCTGCCGGCCGAGGTGGTCGCGGTGGCGGTCGACCTGCTCGGCCGGCTGATCGCGGCGGCGACCGGAACGGCGCCCTGTTCGTCACAGGGGAGCTTTGATGACCGAGTTCGGTAAGGTCACCGGGTCGCGGCTGCGGCGCGACCCGGTCGTCTACCTGCGCCAGTCGAGCCTGGCCCAGGTGGAGCGCAACCGGGAGTCGACCGCCTGGCAGTACAACCTCGTCGAGCGGGCGGTGGCGCTCGGCTGGCCTCGCGCCCGGGTCAGTGTGATCGACGCCGACCTGGGGGTGTCCGGCGCGTCGGCAGCGGGCCGGTCCGGGTTCGCCGAGCTGACCCGGCAGGTCGCGCTCGGCGATGTTGGGATCGTGCTCGCTCTGGAGGTCTCCCGGCTCGCGCGCAACAACTCCGACTGGTACCGGCTGCTGGATCTGGCCGGGATGACTGACACACTGATCGCCGACGCCGACGGCGTCTACCACCCGGGGATGTTCAACGACCGGATGCTGCTCGGGCTGAAGGGCACCATGTCCGAGGCCGAGCTGCACACCCTGCGGGCCCGGCTCAACGGCGGGATCCGCCACAAGGCCGCCCGCGGTGAGTTGCGCAGGCCGCTGCCCGTCGGCCTGGTCTGGGCCGAGGGGCCCGGCGAGATCCGCCGCCACCCGGACGAGGCGGTCAGCGGGGTGATCTCCGTGACCTTCCGCCGGTTCGGCGAGGTCGGCTCAGTGCGCAAGGTCTGGCTGTGGCTGCGCGAGGAGAACCTCAAACTGCCGCTGCAGCGCAACGGCTACGCCACCGCCGCCGGCCAGGGCACGGAGGTCGCGTGGGTCGAGCCGACCTACCACGCCGTCCACAACATCCTGACCCACCCGGCCTACGCCGGCGCCTACGTCTATGACCGCACCCGCAAGCACACCTACGTCGGCCAGGGCGGCACCGTGCGCACCCGCCACAAGGCCGTCCCCCGCGACCAGTGGGAGGTCCTGATCCGCGACCACCACGAGGGCTACATCGACTGGGACACCTACGAGGCCAACCTGGCGAAGATCGGCAAGAATATCCGCCCCGAGGCCCACCAGCCTGGCACCGGCGCCGTCCGGGAGGGCTGCGCCCTGCTCCAAGGCCTGGCGACCTGCGGGACCTGCGGCCGCAAACTGACCGTGTTCTACCAGGGCCCGGCCAAGGCCACCCCGGGCTACTACTGCCAGGGCCCCGCCACGATCGTCGACGGTCGCGGCACCCGCCACCTGCACATCGGCGGCCTCGCCCTCGACACCGCCGTCGCAGGCGTTCCTGACCGCGCTGGCCCCCGAGGCGCTCACCGCCTGCCTGTCCGCCGCCGAACACCTCGAACACACCCACGACACAGCCCTCGACCAGCACCGCCGCCAGGTCGAACGCGCCCGCTACCAGGCCAGTCGCGCCGAGCGCCGCTACCAGGCCGTCGACCCGGACAACCGGCTTGTCGCGCGTGGTCTGGAGACCGCGTGGGAGAAAGTGCTGACCGACCTCGCTGTCGCCGAGGCCGACCTCGCCCGCCGCGAGCAGACCCGCCCCGCACCCTGACCGACACCGAACGCGCCGACATCCGCGCGCTCGGGGGCAACCTGCGCCAGGTCTGGGACGCGCCCACGACCACCGACCGCGACCGCAAGCAGCTACTACGGACCCTGATCGACGACGTGAAGGTCACTGTCGTGCGCGACGACGACGCCGGCCACACCGACCTGCTCATCCGCTGGAAAGGCGGCGCGTTCACCGAACTGACCGTCCCCGGCCGGCGCCGCCAGCCCACGATCCGCACCAACGAGGACACCATCGACCTGATCCGCCGCCTCGCCGTCCACTACCCCGACGCGAAGATCGCCGGGATCCTCAACCGGCAGGGCCGCCGCACCGCCCGCGACCTGACCTTCACCGCCACCCGCGTCCAGTCCCTACGCTTCCACTGGAACATCCCCTGCCACCAACCCGACCCGAACCAGCCCGACGGCGAGCTGCTCACCATCGCCGACGCAGCCAAGGAACTCGGCATCGCAGCCTCCACCCTGCACCGCTGGATCGGCGACGGCTTCGTCGCCGGTGAACAAGACACCCCCGGCGCCCCCTGGCGCATCCGCATGACCCACGAGCTGCGCGCCCTGTTCGTCGACGACGCCCCCGAGGGCTGGCTCGCGATGCTCGAAGCCACCCTCGCGCTCGGCGTCTCCCGCCAGACCGTGTTGCAGCGTGTCAAGCGCGGCGAGCTCAACGCCGTCCACGTCCGCAGCGGACGACGGAAAGGCCTGCGAATACAGATCCCGACGTCCACCGACCCCCTCTTCTAAACCCCACAATCAACGAAAGGAGCAGTGTGACGATGACTCCAAGCAGGCCTCGATGTCCGCGTCCAGCACCCAGCGGTATCCCTGGGAGCCGAACAGATGGATCTCGGCGATCGCGTCGTGCGCGCGCCGGTTGGGCCGGAACCCATACGAGCACGGACGGAAGTCCGCCTCGAAGATCGGTTCCAGGACCAGCTTCAGTGACGCCTGAACCACCCGGTCGGCGATCACCGGAATACCAAGCGGGCGCCTATCCTTAGATCCCGGCTTGTCGATCTCCACCCGACGGACCGGCCGCGGCCGGTAGCTCCCGTCAGCCAGCCGCTGCCGCAGAGTCGAAAGATACTGCCCACGTTCACGTTCGAACCGGTCGATACTGACCCGGTCCACACCACCAGCACCCCGGTTCACCCTCACACGGCCCCACGCCCGCTCCAGATTACGCGGATCGTAGACCTGGCCGATCAGCGAGTGCGCCTTCCGCGCCAGCATTCCATTCCTAGCTACCTGGCTCGCCGGTATGCGATCTGAGTATCCTCGGCCAAGCGCCGCCTCGGTCATTGCCTCAGCAACCATCAGTCCGGCGCTCCTACTCGCTCGCGATCGCACCCAGTCCGACCATTCCCACCGTGACCCCTTCCCCAGGTCGACGCCTTTTGGGTCGCAGCCCGCCGCCGCACCAACGCGACGGTCCCAAGGTTTCTGTTGTTCCCTGGTTCAGCAGTACCACGAGTCACTCCGACTTCTCGCACGGCATCACCGGCGACTTCACCTCGCGGCTTATACGCCCAGCTACCCAGCCCCGTCGGGCGGGACCGTACGAGACCTCCCGGGGTAACGCAGAGAACTTTCTCACCGCGCCGCCCGCACACACCTTGTTGTGTCCAGGAGCCCCAGGTATTTCCTTCACCCCCATAGTGCGGGCTCGGCATCTCCTGGAACGGGCCGACCGGTTCGCCAATATCGGCTACGGCTCGGTGTTTCGCCTCAAACCCTTCAGACCCCACCTCACGGTGAGCGCCCTGTCCTGCACCAACAGGCGGCAGGACGCAGCAACCACCGGTCACCGCACACCACCTCCCATCAATGCCCAGCGAGGAATTACCCCCGCCTTCGGCTACGGACCCCGCTTGGGGCCGGTCCGACTGGACTTTCACCAGCTAGTTCTCTGCGCCGCCCGGCGCACACTACGACGGCTCCGCCCCTCCCACAGCCCGATCGGCGGACGATGCACCCAGCCCGCCGGATGACGGGCGGGACCGGGGAGGTTCCCGTGTTCACTGACTGATCGCTCGTCGGAGTAGGTACCCGGCTATACCCCCGCGGCATCGCCACAGCTACCCCGCGGCATTTCGCTGTGGCCTCCCGGATCGTCCAGCACGCACCACCCGGAAGTTGCCCACCCTGAAACACCGGCGAGCACGCACCGCTACCAGCCCAGATCCACCAGGTTCGAGCTGATGGCA
>NZ_CDWWXA010000217.1:0-611 GCF_977971845.1 Frankia sp. CeCAU1
CCCGCGTCCCACCTCCACCAGGCGCTGAGCACGCCCCGCCGGGACCGGGACCCCCGGGACCGGGACGGGCCCGGTGCTCAGGTCGCGACGATGCCCAGTGCCCCCACGGTCGCGGAAATCCTGGCCGCGTCCCCGACGAGCACCGTGATCAGCTTTGCCGGGGCAAGCAGGTCCGCCGACACCGCCTGGATGTCGCCCACGCCGACCTCGGCGAGGGCGCGCGGGTGATCACGCAGGTACTCGACCCCGATCCCGGCCCCGGCCAGCGCCGACAGCGTCGAGGCGAGACCGGCGGCGGTCGCGCTACCCAGTGCCAACGTGCCGACGGCGTATTGGCGGGCGGCGTCGAGCTCCTCCTCGCTGGGCGGTAGAACCGCCATCCGCCCGAGCTCGTAGAAGATCTCCAGCAACGCGGGCCCGGTCACCTCGGTGGCGACGTCCGCGGCGACGGTGAACCGTGACCCTGCCTGGTAGTGATCGATCGAGCTGCGCGGGGAGTAGGTGTAGCCCTTGTCCTCGCGGATGTTGTTGACCAGCCGGGAACTGAAGTAACCACCGAAGATGGTGCTCGCCAGCCGCTGCGCCGGGTATCCGGGCGCGGAACGGCCCAG
>NZ_CDWWXA010000217.1:876-5324 GCF_977971845.1 Frankia sp. CeCAU1
GACCAACATCAGGCTGGGCGGAACGGCCCAGGGCCGGTCCGCCCAGCCTGATGTTGGTCTGCACGGCACCCGGACGGTCGACGATGACGATCGGGCCGGTGGTGAGGGCTGGGACCGGCGGGACGGTCCGCGCGGGCCCGCCCGTCCAACCGCCGAGCGCGGCGGAGACCGCCGCGAGAGCACGCGGCGCCGGCACGTCCCCGACCAGGGTAAGGATCGCGCCGGCCGGGGAGATCAGTTCGGCGTGCAGGGCCCGTACGTCCTCGGGGCCGACCTGTCCGACGGTCTCCGGCTCGGCGATACCGGTGGCGTAGGGGTGGTCACCGAAGAGCCTGCCGAGCAGCGCCTCCCGGGCGATGACCGCGGGCTGGCTACAGGCGATCGCCGTGTCCTCGACGATCCGGTCACGTTCGCCGGTGACCTCGTCGTCCGGGTAGGTGGCGCTGAGGAGCACCTCGGCCATGATTCCCAACAAGGGTTCGAGGTTCACCGCAAGGGCGGAACCGACGATGGCCAGCCGGTCGGCGTCAACCCCCGTCGACAACGATCCGCCCAGGCGCTGGACCTCGGTGGCCAGGCCCACCCGGTCGAAGCGGTGTGATCCGGTGAACAGCGTCTCCGCGAGCACCTCGGCCCGGGCCTGGTGCACGGCGCCGACGCCGGCGAAGGGGATCCGCAGCCGCACCTCGACCAGGGGCACACTGGCCCGCTCCACCACCAGCACCCGCAGACCGTTGTCGAGAGTGTGGTCGGTGACGGCCGGCAACTCCGCCGGGACGGTCGGGCGCACGGCCGGGATGACCGCCGCCCGGGTGGTCGTCGAGCTCAGCGCGCTGCCGCTCATGAGGCGGCGCCGGCACGCAGCTCCAGGACCGAGCGGCCCTGGTCGAGAAGCGCCCGGGCGGCCGCGGCGACGGCCTGCCCGGTCACCGCGGACAGTTCCGCGGGCAGTTCGTTCACCAACTCGGGACGTCCCCGTTGCAGCTCATGCACGGCCATGGCGAGTGCCCGTCCCAGCGCGTCGTCGGACTCACGCAGCAGCGAGGACGCCACCCGCGCCTGCACCCGCTCCAGCTCGCCGTCCGCCAGGCCCTCGCCCGCCAGCCGCGCCAGTTCCTCGTCGACGGCGGCGAGGACGGCGTCCGCGCTCGCGTCCTCGGACTGGCGGGCCTCCAGGGTCAGCAGCAGCGGGTCACGCTGCTCGAACGGATCCCCGAAGGTGCCGAGGTAGGTGCTCACACCGATGACCGAGCGATCCTTCTGCACCAGGCGGCGTTCGAGCCGGCTGGCGTCGCCGTCGCTGAGGATCTCGGTGAGCAGGTAGTAGGACAGGTAGGTGGACAGGTCGCCGATCGGATCGGGCACCCGGTAGCCGACCGCCAGGGCGGCGCGCGGCGCGAGCGGATCGGTCAGCACCGCCCGGCGCTCGGTACTCGGCACCGGCTCGGCGAAACTCACCCGCGTCGGCACCGAGCGGGCGGGGATGTCACCGAAGTACCGGTGGACGAAGGTGAGTGTCTCCTCCGGGTCGATGTCGCCGACGATGGTCAGCACCGCGTTGCCCGGTGCGTAGTACTTGTCGAAGAAGTCCTCGGCGTCGTCCAGGCCCGCGGCCTCGAGCTCGGAGAAATCCCCGTAGCCGTTGTGGGCGTTCGGAAAGGTGTCGAACGCGACCGGCGGCAGCTTGATCCAGGGAAATCCCCCGTAGGGGCGGTTCAGGACGTTGACCCGGATCTCCTCCTGCACCACGGCAATCTGGTTGTCCAGGTTCTGGCGGGTGATCTTCGGCGCCCGCATCCGGTCCGCCTCCAGGAACAGGGCCAGTTCGAGCGCCCCGGCCGGGAGCAACTCGAAATAGTCCGTGTAGTCCGGGTGCGTCGATCCGTTGAAGATTCCGCCGGCGGCCTGGACGTGCTTCGGATGCTCGGCCTTACCGACGTTCTCGCTGCCCTGGAACATCAGGTGCTCGAACAGGTGGGCGAATCCGGTACGGCCCTCGGGCTCGGATCGAAACCCGACGTCGTAGTGCACCGAGACGGCCACCACCGGCGCGGTGTGGTCAGGGGCGAGCAGCACGCGCAGGCCGTTACCGAGCCGGGTCCGCTCGATCGGATAGGAGGATGCCGGCAGGGCCGACTTCACCGCGGTGGACGCGGCCGGGCCGGGTTCTCTAGGCGGGGACACAGTTGCCAACGCTACTGCCCGGCGGGCCGCGCCGGTGGCGAAGAGGACGCCCATCCCAAGTCATGGCCACGGGGGCCCTGCCCTGCCCCGACCCGCCCGGGACCGATTCCGCCGGCCGTCGGCGACGACCACGGGCGGCCCCGCCCAGACGACGAGGTGCGGGAGATTGCGACGGTCGGGCGGCAAACTGTCCTCATGGGACAGTTTCCGGCCCGGCTGAGTGAGATCCTCGCTGCCGAGTTCGACGCTCTGGGTGAAGAGATTATCGCCGCGATCGCCCGGGAGGTTCCCGCCTACGCGCGCCCGCTGGAGGGCAAGTTCGGCCATGGGGTGCGCCGCGGAGTCGACGAGGCGTTGTTCCGCTTCCTCAGCCTGGTCGAGGCCGGTCCCCACTGCACTGTCGACCTCGCCGCCAGCCGGGAGGTTTATGTCCGTCTCGGCCGCGGCGAGGTGTACGCGGGACGGTCGTTGGACAACCTGCTGAGCGCCTACCGGGTGGGCGCCCGCGTCTCCTGGCGGCGCCTCGGGGAGGCTGCGGCCCGCCGCGGCGGGCTGGACGGCCCGGCGCTGGTGTCCCTCGCCGAGATGATGTTCGCCTACATCGACGGCATCTCCGCGGCCTCCGCCGAGGGCTACGCATCCGAGCAGTACACCGCGGCCGGTGAACTGGAGCGGCTATGGGACCGGCTGGGCGAGATGCTGCTGTCCGGCGCGACCGGCGGGGCGATCGCGCAGGTCGCCCGTTCCGGCAGCGTGCGGCTGCCCGGCCGGCTGGCCGCCGTGCTCGTCCCCGCCCCGACCGGCTCCGCGGCCACCCACCCGGCTGACGGCGAGGCCGACCACGAGGGCAACCATGAGGCCGACCACGAGGCCGACCACGAGGCCGACCCCTGGGCAGGCTCGCTCCCCTCCCGGTTGCCCTCGGGCTGCCCCCGCGCCGTGCAGGGGGGAGACATCTGGGTGTTCGTCGGCTCGACCGAGCGGGCGGCCACCCGGGCGGCACTGGCGAAACAGCTCGCCGGGCTCGCCGCGGTGGTGGGACCGGCCGTGCCGTGGGGTCAGGCGGCGGCGAGCGCGGCGCGGGCGAGGTTCGCCTGCGATGCCCGCAGCGCCGGGCGGCTTCGCGGTATCGCCGCGGCCGACCCCCTGTTCACCGACGAACATCTCAGCGCCCTGCTGCTGGCCAGCGACCCCGGGCTCATCACCGACCTCGCGTCCCGCCGGCTCGCCCCCCTTGACGGGCTGCCCGACCGGACCAGGGAACGGCTGGCCGAGACCCTCCTGTACTGGCTGACCCTGCGGGGGCAGCGCGGGCTGATCGCCGAGCGGTTGCACATCCATCCGCAGACCGTCCGCTACCGGGTCAACCAGCTTCGCGAGCTGTTCGGACCATGTCTGGAGGACCCTGACACCCGCTTCGATCTCGAACTGGTGCTGCGCGCCGGGGGCGCCGAGGACGTGGCCACCGACCCGGTGAGCGCCGCGGTCCGCGAGGACACGGACGAGGGCCGGGGCCCGGGCTCCCGCCGTCCCGCGGCGGTGCGGGGTCGGTCACCCGGGCCGTGACGGACCTCGCATCCGATACGGTCCAGGCGTGCGGCTGGGCTCCTTCAACATCATGCACGGCCTGTCGCTCACGGATGGGACGGTCGAGCCCGCCCGCTTCGCCGCGGCCGTCTCCGCTCTCGGCGTGGACGTCCTCGGGCTCCAGGAGGTCGATCTCGACCAGCCACGATCGGGTGGGCTGGACCTCGCCGCAGAGGCGGCGGCGATGATCGGAGCCGGCGACGACGACTGGCGGTTCGTCCCCACCGTCTTCGGCACGCCCGGCGTGGGCTGGCGGCCGGCTGACGGGCAGCGCCGGGACGACGAGCCGGCGTACGGCATCGCTCTGATCAGCCGGCTGCCCGTCCGTGAGTGGCGAGTGATCGACCTCGGCCGGGCGCCGGTGCGGTCCCCGATCGCGATACCGGGGGGGCCGGGCAGGCGGGGACGTCTGATCATGCTCGACGACGAGCCGCGGGCCGCGATCGCCGCGCGGGTGGAGTCGGCCGGGGGCCCGCTGACGGTGGTCAACACCCATCTGTCGTTCGTGCCGGGCTGGAACGCCGTGCAGCTGCGCCGGCTGGCCCGCCGGCTCGCGGACGTCCCGGGGCCGCTGGTCCTGCTGGGCGATCTGAACCTGCCCGGCCGGCTACCGGCCGCGCTCACCCGCTGGCGCCGGTTGGCGGTGACGCCCACCTACCCCGCGCACTCCCCGCGGG
>NZ_CDWWXA010000218.1:0-4921 GCF_977971845.1 Frankia sp. CeCAU1
CGCGCGACGGGCTCGCGGCCCCCGTCGGGCGGGCTGGGGCGGCCCGTCCCGCCGGGCCTACCGTCGTCGACCAGCCGCGCGGCGGATCGGATCGTTCCGGGGTTCGCTCGTGACCGGCGTACCGGCGGGTGGTGAGCCCGTCGCCGGTGTACCGGTGGATGGTCCGCCCGCGCCGCGGGCTCCGCTCGCGGCCGCGCGCCGCCGGTCCGGACCGGTCCCGATGCTCGCCGAGTCCGGGCTCGCGCCGAGGCCGCACGCGGTGGTCGTGGCCGGGGCGCGGCCGAACTTCATCAAGATCAAGCCGATTCTGGACGCCCTCGACGCGGAGGGTTTCCGGACCACGCTCGTGCACACCGGTCAGCACTATGACGAGGCGATGAGCGAGGTGTTCTTCGCCGATCTCGGGCTACGCCCCCCTGACCATCACCTCGCGGCCGGATCGGGCTCCCACGCCGTGCAGACGGCCGCGGTCATGACGTCGTTCGAGCCGTTGCTCGACCGGCTTGCCCCGGAGATCGTCGTCGTGGTCGGCGATGTCAACTCAACTCTGGCCTGTGCGCTCGTCGCGGCGAAGGCGGGCGTGCCCGTTGCCCACGTGGAGGCGGGCCTGCGTAGCGGTGACCGGTCCATGCCCGAGGAGATCAACCGCATTGTCACCGACCACGTGTGCGACCAGCTGTTCGCGACCTCACCGGACGCGGTGGAGCATCTGTACCGGGAGGGCCTGCCCCCCCGGGCGGTCCATCTCGTCGGCAACGTCATGGTGGACACCCTCCTGGCGTGCCGGGACGAGGCGCTGGGCCGGCCGACGCTGACCGAGCTCGGCCTGCACCCGGGCGGGTACGGCCTGGTGACCATGCACCGGCCCGCCAACGTCGACGATCCGGACGTGCTCGCCGGGCTGCTCGGGGCGCTCGGGGAGATCGCGGTGCGCTGCCCGCTGGTCTTCCCGGCGCATCCCCGTACGGCGGCGCGGCTGGCCGGGATGCTCCCCCCGGGGGTTCGGCTGCTCGGACCCGTGGGCTATCTCGACTCCCTGGCGTTGCAGGCCGGGGCGCGTCTCGTGCTCACCGATTCCGGCGGCGTGCAGGAGGAGTCCACCGTGCTGGGAGTACCGTGCCTGACGCTCCGCGACTCGACGGAACGTCCATTGACTGTTACCGAGGGTACCAACCGGGTGGTGGGTCGGGACCGGCGGGTGGTGGTCACGGCCGCGTTCGACACCCTGGAGCGGCCGCCTGCGCCCCGGCGTCCGGCCTTGTGGGACGGCCACGCCGCCCGCCGCATCGCGCGAATTCTGGCCCGGGTGGTCGCACCCCCGCCGGAACCGGGCCGTCCGGGCGCACCGGATCCGGCGATCCGTCCGCCGGCCCGGGACACAGCTAGCCACCTACCTCTCTCTATGTAAACAATCTGACACACTATGTGTATGACTTCGAAGAAGCTGGTGGTCGTCGGGCAGGGATACGTCGGTCTCCCGCTCGCGATGCGGGCGGTCGATGTGGGTTGGCGGGTCGTCGGGGTGGACGTGGACGCGAGCCGTGTCGCCCGGCTGGCCGCCGCGCGGTCCTACGTTGAGGACATCCCCGACAGGCAGCTCGCGGCAGCGTTGGGGTCGGGCCGGTACGAGCCGACGTCGGACTACGCCCGCGCCGCGGCGTTCGACGTCGCGGTGATCACTGTCCCTACCCCGTTGCGGGAGGGGGCTCCCGACCTGTCCTACATCGTGGGCGCGGCGCGCAGCCTCGCGCCGCTGGTCCGGCCGGGCGTGACCGTGATCCTGGAGTCGACGACCTATCCGGGGACGACCGAGGAGCTGTTCGCCCCGCTGCTCACCGAGGGTTCCGGTCTGCACCCCGGTATCGACTTCCATCTCGGCTACTCGCCGGAGCGGATCGATCCGGGTAACCGGGTGTGGAACCTGGTGAACACCCCCAAGGTCGTCTCCGGGGTGCACGAGGACTCCCTGGCGGCCGTGAGCGCCTTCTACGACACCGTGGTCGAGCGGACGGTTCCGGTCGGCTCGACCCGGACCGCCGAACTCACCAAACTGCTGGAGAACACCTTCCGGCATGTCAACATCGCGCTGGTGAACGAACTGGCGATGTTCGCGCACGAACTCGGCGTCGACGTGTGGGAGGCGATCGACGCGGCCTCCACCAAGCCGTTCGGGTATCTGCGGTTCACTCCCGGCCCGGGGGTCGGCGGTCACTGCCTGCCCATCGACCCGTCGTACCTGTCCTGGCGGGTGCGCCGCAGCCTCGGCCGCAGCTTCCGATTCGTCGAGCTCGCCAACGACATCAACGACCACATGCCTGACCACGTGGTGCGGCGGGTCACCGAGATGCTCAACACCCGGCGGCGGTCGGTCGCGGGCAGCCGCATCCTGCTGCTGGGACTCGCCTACAAGAAGAACACCGGGGATGCGCGCGAGTCGCCCGCGACGCGGGTGGCCACCCTGCTCGCCGACCTCGGTGCCCACGTGCGAGCGGCGGACCCGCACGTCGACGCGGCCCGGCTGCCGCCCCGGGTGACCCTGGTGGAGGTGGATGCGGGAGAGCTTGCGGCCGCGGATCTGGTGGTGCTCCTGGTCGACCACGACGCCTTCGACCGTGACCAGGTGGCGCGGCATGCCCGTGCGGTCCTCGACACCCGGCACTGGCTGCCCACGCACGACCGGGGCCGCCGGCCGGTGGCGGCAGGCGGGGGACACCCGCTGATACCTGCGCAGGTCGCGCGGCACGACGAGCTCGCGTTCGCCGTGGAACCCCTGTGACGCCCTCCCACCTTCTGGCGCCATCCCACCCTCGCGGCGTCCCGTATCTTCCCGTGTCTTCCCGTATCTTTATGTAGTTGAATGATAACTGAAAATTATCGTCATCGAGAGGGTGCGGGCGGAGGGGCGGGTGCCATGCGGGTCGTCGCCACCGACGCGTGGTTCCATCACCGGCCGAGTGGGTGGCGGCGCCGGGGCCCGATAACGGTGCTGAAGGTGCTGAACCGGATGGAGCGCTCCGGCATCCATCTGGGGGCCGTGAACCTGCTCCGCCGCCTCGACCAGGACGAGTTCCGGCTGTTGTTCGCGGTGACGTCCGGCGCGGCAGGAGCGTTCGACGGTGAGATCCGGGCGCTCGGCGGCGAGGTGTACCACTGCCGGGCCGACTGGCGCTTTCCATGGTCCTTCCTGAGGCTGCTGCGTCAAGTACGCCCGGACGTGGTGCAGGCGGAGGTAGCGCAGGCGGACGTGACGATCTTCTCCGGGGTGGTCCTCGCGCTGGCCCGGCTCGGGGGGGTTCGGCGCCGCGTCGCCTACCTCGCCGATGCCCCGGACCGGCACGGCGACAGCCTGGGCGGCCGGGTGCGGCGGATCGTCGGCCGGTTGCTGCTCGACCGGTTCGCCACCCATCTGGTCGCGGTGAGCGAGGCGGCGATGCGGGGTCTGTGGCGGGAGAACTGGCGGCTCGACTCCCGTTGCCGCGTCATCTACCACGGCGTCGAGCTGGAACCGGTCGGCGTCGCCATCGCGGCCCGCCGCCGCGCGGAGGAACTCGCCGAGGACGATCAGGAGCTTGTCACCATCGTCCACGTTGCCTGCCCGGATTCGGTGAAGGGCCGGGACCGGGCCGTGGAGATTCTCGCGGCGCTGCGGGGGCGGTCTGTTAACGCCCGGCTCCTTTTCGTGGGTCGTCAGGATGCCGCCGAGACAGCCCGGCTGGTCGCGCTGGCGTCTCGGCGCGGCCTCGCTGACCACGTCGAGTTCACCGGCGAGGTGCTTGAGATCCCACGCCTGCTGGTCGCGGTCTCGCTGCTGCTGGTCACCTCCCGCCACGAGGGCCTGCCCGGCATCGTGCTCGAGGCCTGTGCGGTCGGGACGCCCGTGCTCTGCGCGGACCTGCCCGGGGTCGACGAGATCGCCCGGCTGCTCCCCGGCGTGACGATCCTGCCGCTGCGCATCTCCGACGCGGTCTGGGCCGACACCGCCGAGATGCTCACCGCCGTTCCCCCGACCATTGATCAGCGCCGGGAGGCGATGCGTCTGCTGCGCCGGTCCCCGTTCACGATGGAGCACTGGCAACGCGACATCACGGCGGTGTGGTCGTAGCCGGCGTCCCCGCCCGTCCGGGTACCGCCACCGTCCGGCCACGACCAGAAAGGACCGCTCACGATGAAGATAGTCACCTTGCTCGAGGCGGGGGACGGCCCGCGGTGGCCCGTCGCGCACGCCGTAGCCGAAAGGGAGAGCGGGGACCGCGTCATCGTCCTGATGCCCCCGCCCGACCACGTCGACAGCCCACTGGCCCGGGAGTTGACCGCGGGCGGCGTGGAGGTCGTCGCGAGCCCCGTGCCGCACCGGGGAGCGTCGATCCGCCGTCAGGCCGGTGGGATTCTCCGGCTGCGGGCGGAGCTGGCCGCGCTCGGGGCGGACGTCGTCCATTATCACCACTACGCCTCGGCGGTGGCCGCCCGCCTCGCCACCGCGGGCACCACGATCACCCGCGTGTACATGGTCGCGAACCCTCTGCACCTGGACCACCCGCTGATCCGGCCGGTCGAGCGGGTGCTCTGCCGGCTCGATCACCTGCTGATCGCGCCGACCTCCGACGTCCGGTGCCGCTACGCCGCGCTCGGCCAGCCGGTGCGCCGCCTGCGCACCGTGTCCTACGGCGTGGATCTGGACCGGTTCACGCCGGCGGACGACCGGGAGCGCCGGGCGGTCCGGACGGATCTCGATCTGCCCGAGGACGGGTTCGTGGCGGTGCGGGTGGCGCACTTCCACCCGCCCGGTCGTCTTGTCCATCCGGGCCGGGGGGTGGCGGGCCACGAGGTACTGCTGGCGGCCTGGTCGCGGTTCGTCGAGCTGGGCGGCCGCGGCACCCTGATCCTCGTTGACGGGGCTCCCGAGGGCGGGGCTCCCGAGGGC
>NZ_CDWWXA010000219.1:0-4916 GCF_977971845.1 Frankia sp. CeCAU1
GACGGGGACAGCCGGTCAGGGGGAGGAGTCGGGCGGGCGAGCAGGCGGTGAATTTCCGCCCGGGGGAGGTGTCGTAAACGACGGATCGGCCCGTGACGGTCGCGAACGGCTCATGCTGTTGAGTAAGGGTATGGAGAGCGAGCTGTCGAGACGCTCCGGCCCGTCGCGACGGTCGGTGCGCCGGTCCGTTCGCGCGTGCGGTCCTGCCCGAGGGCGTCGAGGCGCGCGGGCGCGGCGTCTCGCGCGGGTGCGACGTTCGAGAGGTGCATAGTGAGGCGCTTGCGCAACCAGACCACCGGCCTGCTGGTCTGGTGGGTCGAGGTGCTGATGCTGGTGATCCTGTACTACTCCTACACCGGCACCCGTGCCGTGGCCGACGCCTCCACCGGCGAGGCGATGCGGATGGGCCACGATCTCCTGCGCCTGGAGACCTTCCTGCATCTCGATCCCGAGCTCGGGCTCAACCGCTGGTTGCAGAGTGTACCGGTGCTGGCGGTCGTCTGTTGTTACTACTACGCGACGCTGCACTTCGTCGTGACGCCGGCCCTGCTGGTGTGGATGCATCGTCGGCACCCCCCCCGGTACGCTCGGGCCCGCTGGACGCTGGTGATCACCACTCTGATCTGCCTGGTCGGGTTCTTCCTGTTCCCGACCGCCCCGCCCCGGTTGCTCACCGGCACGCCCTATGTCGACACCATGTCCCACTTCGAGGGCTGGGGATGGTGGAGCGGTAGCGCGAGCGCCGCCCCGGACGGGCTGGAGGGACTGACGAACCAGTACGCCGCGCTCCCGTCGCTGCACTGCGCATGGTCGTTGTGGTGCGGTTTCCTGCTGGTGCGCTTCGGGCGCCGACCGCTGGTCCGGGTGCTCGGCGCGCTTTATCCGGCGGCGACCCTGTTCGTCGTCATGTCGACGTCGAACCACTATCTCCTGGACGCGGTCGCCGGATGGGCGGTCCTGGGCGGCGCCGCCGGTGCGGTCGCGCTCGTCGCCGGGTGGCGGTCCCGGGTCGGTTTCGTGGGGAGTGCCGCCGGGCAGCCTGCCGTGCCGGGAGTCGGATCGCAGCTTGCGCCGAACGCGCTGGCACCGGTGTCCGTGCCACTGCCGTCTCCGCCGTCTTCCCTGGCGCCCCAACCGTCACCGGTGCCTCCGCCCGCCCCGCCGGCCACCTCCAGCATGGCGGTGCGGGTCACACCGGTGGCGCGAGCCGATGGAGCGCACGCGAACTGATCGCGGTAGGTGGCCGGGGCCGATCCGACCGGGGCCGATCCGACCGGTGTCGGCCTGGTGTGGCTCCCCAGGTGGGTGCATCTTTCGCCCCGATGCGTTACTTCTGGGACCGATGTGCGAAAGTTGCGGGACAGCGGTTTTCCCGGCCGCGTCCGACCTTGCGGCACCCCTCTCCCCACACCACCTCGAAGATCCCGCGTCCGGTCCGATCCCGCTCGGAGTCCGATCGATGTCCCTGTCCACGGCCGTGCGCCTGCAACGTCCGCGCCCGGTCGCCTTCGCCATCGCACTCGTGCTGGCGTGGTTGCTGCTTGCCCTTGTCGCGTTCGCCCTGCGCCGCGGTCCCATCGAGGATGATCTCGCCGCCCGGGCGACCGCGGCGGTCCGGTCCACCGGCGGCGTGCACGCCCAGGTTCACGTCGAGGGGCGTGAGGCGGTTGTCACCGGTCGTTTCCCGAGTGCCGCCGCCGCCGAACAGGCGAGAGCCTCGGCCGCGGTCGCCGGCACGACCTCCGCGCGTCTCGGCGACGACGTGGTCATCGCGACCGAACCCGCGCGCCCCCTGGTGCTCGCTGTGGCCGGCCGAGGACTGTCGATCACGGCGACCGTGCCCGACCGGGCGAGCCGTGCCGCGTTGCTCGCTGCCGTGGCGGACGCGAGCGGTGGCTCGGTGACCGGTGAGGTCCGGGTCGACCCGGCCGTGGCGGAGCCGCCGGTGGAGGTGGTGGCCGCCGTCGCGGCGGCGCTGCGCGGTTTTCCCGGGAACCACTCGGCCACGGTCTCCGGGACGACCGTGGCGGTGGCCGGCAGCGCCCCCGACGAGGTCACGAGGCGGCGCCTCGGCGCCCAGGTGCTGGCAGCGGCCGGTACCACCGTCCCCGATGCCACCCTGGACAACCGGCTTGTCGTCCCGCGCGAGAAGCCTGCCGCCGCGGCGGCGAAGCCCACCTCCGATGCCGCGGCCCTCGCGGCCCTACGCGCCGCCCTCGACGCTCGGAACGTGACGTTCCCGGTCGGCGCAGCAACGCTGAGCCCCCCGGCCCGCCTTTGGCTTGACCGGGTGGCGGCGGCGCTGCGCGCCGGCCGGGTCGTGGTCCTGGTCGGCGGCCACACCGACGCCTCCGGGCCGGCGACCCTCAATCAGGCGTTGTCTCTGGACCGGGCCCAGGTGATTGCCGACTACCTGGCGGACCGGGGCGTACGTCCCGACCTCATGCGCGTCGCCGGGTTCGGTTCCCGGTGGCCGGTGGCCGACAACGCCACGCCTCGGGGACGGGCGGCCAACCGTCGGGTCGAGATCGTTCCGTGGCCCGACCGCTGATTCTGGGCGAGCCGGATCTCGGGTCCGGCGGGGCTGTCGGGCCCGGCCGATTTCCGGCCCAGTACCACGATGATGTCGCGGATGCGCGCCCGTCTTGCCTGCGGCGGGTGGCCCATGGCATCCTCTGCTTAGGGAAGCCTTAGCTAAGGCCGCTCCACGGGGTCGACTGCTCCACGGGGTCGAAGGATCATCGACAGATCGACAGGGTCGCGAACTGCCGCTTGGCCGTCCGCGTGCTGGCTGTCTCGGGCGTGGTGAGGTGCGGTGTTCGTCTGTTCGTGCTTCGCGGTGTCCGACCGGTTGCTACGCAACGTGATCGCCTCGGGTGCCTGCGACGTTGACGCCGTCGGCGAGCGATGTGATGCCGGGACGGGCTGTGGTGGCTGTGTGGAGGAGATCGCCGAGCTGTTGGGTGAGGCGTCCGCGCGCCGCGGCAGTCCGGTTGCCAGAGCGGGGCAGGGTTCCGGATCGGGTTAGGGCCGCGCGGCGGCCGAAGTGCCGCCGTTGCCGTCGTCACGGAACATCATCAACGCTCTAAGTACGGTCGCGTTCCTGGCCCGTCGACTACGGAATGAGACCGGCTACGGCCGATATCTCGGACCGCCGGCGGACCGGCCCGCCTCCGCGGTGATCGTGCGTCGGGCCAGGTGACCATCATGCTCGGGCGGTGTCCCCGCGCCCGGACACATCCGGTCCACCCGCGAGCTACCGCGTGGAGCTACCGCGTGGTGGGATCACCCTCGCGCTGCCACGACGGCATACGGATGACCCACCCCGACATTGCCGGCTACCGTGGGCCAACCGGCCGAAGTCCGCCTGAGAGGTAGCATCGGCCGGTCGATCCGGCCGAGCCGCGACGCCTCGCTGGTTGCGAGGCACGAGGTCGGCGACGGCGCTGAGTCGGCTGCGCCAGCCGGATCGCGGGCGATGCCTACGGGTACGGTACGGTACCCCGTGAGGAGGTCGTGGCGATGTCCGCTCGCCAGGTGCGGCGGTTTCAGCTGGAGCGTGACGTTGACGTCTCCGGCGTCTCCGGGACGGGTGCGGTCGCGTTCGGGGCGCAGGCCCCCGACGGCACCTGCGTGCTGTGGTGGGACTCCGAACACGATTCCATCGGGATCTATCCGACGATGGAAACGCTGCTTGCCATCCACGGACACGGCGGAAGTACCCGCGTCGTCTACATCGACGCCGCCGACCAGACCGTCCCCGCGGTTGAGGTGGGGCCCGCCGCCTCGGCCGTTCCCGTCCTCTCCGCGGCGTCGCCTGTGCCGGGTCCGGCGTCGCCTGTGCCGAGCCCGGCGTCGCCCAGACCGAGCCCGGGGTCGCTGGCCACCCCGGCCCGGTCGGCCCGGCCGAATGCGCCCCTGCGTGCCGCACCGCCGCTACGCCTCGGTTCCGCGGCGCGTTCGGCCGCCGCGGCTCGTGGCCCGCGTCCTTCGCCGACCCGCAAGGCGCAGCCCGGGGGTGACGGCCGCTGATCAGGTCAGCGGGCGGAAGCAGGCGGTGGTCCGTTCCTGCGGGTCTACGGTGTAGAGCGCCAACGTGCCCGCCATCTCCTTCGGGTCCACGCCGTTGTCGAGCATTTGCCGGTGCAGACCCGCCATCATGGGCAGGGCGTAATGCACCAGAATCGACGTGATGTCGGCGGGATGGCGCAGCGCCTCGCGAAACTGTTCGTCGGTCGCCGCGTCGCTGGTGAGAGCGGCGAGGACGCCGAGCCGAATCCGCCCGGCGAGGTTCTCCCAGAGCTGGGCGCTTTTCGGGGCCTCCGGTCCTCGCCAGATCCCCGGGAACGCCAGGTCGGCGACGACGGCGGTCGGCTGTCGTCCCGTCCGGAGATGTATCGCGACGACCCACATCGCCATGAGCCAGCACATCCCGCGCAGGGTGTGCAGCGGATCGACCATCATCTGCTCACGGAGGTGCCGCTCGGACTGCGGGCGGCTGGCCGGGGCCAGCCAACCGCAGACGAGACGTTCGAGGTCGACGATCTGGACCATGGGCAGGTCCGCGGGGTGCGGCCGGGCCAGCGCGGCGGCCCGGTTGGACTCGGGGTCGACCAGGGCGAGCGCGCCCGGATCGGAGAGTGTCTGCCAGGCCAGACCTGCCGACGGCATGCGGCACACGGTAACGCGAAACGCGGCGCACCGACCACAGCATGGCGGCATTGTGTGGCATTCGACGGTTGCCTCACCGCCGATTCTCTGGATGTGTCGTCGTGGTCTCCACCGGAGGACCGATGCCGCGCCCACAGCGGTCCCCGGATCCGGGAGGAGCGTCGCGAACGGCAAGCGGACGTCCGGGTTCACTCCTCGCCGAGGAGATCTGGTTACTCGCCGAGGAGGTCGAGGGGGGTGGTGGG
>NZ_CDWWXA010000220.1:0-4840 GCF_977971845.1 Frankia sp. CeCAU1
TGGCTCACCCGCAACGCGGGATCGGCGGCCACCGCGTCCAACACGGCCACCAGGCGCTCGGCCACCTTCTGCACCGTGGGCCGGTCGAACAGGTCGGCCGCGTAGCCGACGGTCCCACCGATCCCCGCCGGTTCACCGTCGGCGCCACGGTGCTCGGCCAGGCTGAACGACAGGTCGAACTTGGCGGCGTTGACCCCGGACCTGTGCGGTTGGATGGTCAGCCCCGGCAGCTCCCAGCCGGTGTCCTGCGGGGTGTTCTGCAACCCGAGGGACACCTGGAACAGCGGGTGCCGCGACAACGAGCGGGCCGGGTAGAGCTCCTCGACCAACCGCTCGAACGGCACGTCCTGATGGGCGTAGGCGGCCAGGTTCCGCTCCCGCACCCGGGCCACCAGGTCGTTGAACGAGGGATCGCCGCCGACGTCGGTGCGCAGCACCAGCGTGTTGACGAAGAAGCCGATCAGGTCATCCAGGGCGGCCTCGCCCCGGCCCGCCACTGCGGTGCCGATCGGGATGTCGTTGCCCCCGCCAAGGCGAGACAGCAGCAGCGCAACTGCGGCCTGCATCACCATGAACAGCGTTGCCCGCCGCCCCCGGGCCAGCCGGGCAAGCCGCTCGTGGGTCTGCGCGCCGATCCGGACCGGCACCGCGCCGCCCGTGAAGCTCGGCACCGGCGGGCGCGGGCGGTCGACCGGCAGGGCCAGCTCCGCGGGGATGTCGGCAAGTGCCTCCCGCCAGTACGCGAGCTGCTCGCTGATCAGGCTCGCCGGGTCGGACAGATCACCCAGCACCGCGCGCTGCCACACCGCGTAGTCGGCGTACTGGACCGGCAATCTGGTCCACTGCGGTACCCGCCCACGCAGCCTGGCGGTGTAGGCCACCGACAGGTCGCGGGCCAGCACGCCCATCGACCAGCCGTCGGAGGCGATGTGGTGCGCCACCAGCAGCAGCACGTGCTCCCGGGGGGACAGCGTGAACAGCCGTACCCGCAGCGGCGGCTCGCTGCCCACGTCGAACCCGCGCCCCAACTCGGCGGCCATCAGCGACGGCAGCTCCGCCTCGGTCACCGCCACCATCACCAGTTCCGGGCGGCCCACCGTCTCGTCCAGCAGGTGCTGGCCCGGCACGCCGTCGACGTCAGGGAAAACTGTCCGCAGGCTTTCGTGACGCGCCGCGACGTCAGCCAGCGCGGCCTGCAGCGCCCACCGGTCGAGCTGCCCGGTCAACTTCAGCGCGAGCGGCACGTTGTAGACCGCCCGTCCCTCCTCCAACTGGTTGAGGAACCACATCCGGGCCTGGCCGAACGACAGCGGCGCCGGGTCCGGCCGTACCCCGGCAACCAACTCGGGCCGCGAGCGGCCACCGGCCTCGACCACACGGGCCACCGCCGCCGGGGTGGCGCCGGTGAACAGGGTGCGGATTCCCACCTCGACGTCGAGGACGGCCCGTACCCGGGCGAGCAGCCGCATCGCCAGCAGGGAGTCGCCACCCAGCTCGAAGAAGTTGTCGTCGGCCCCGATCCACTCCAGCTTCAGCACGTCGACGAACAGCGAGCACAGCACCTCCTCGATCGGCGTGCGCGGCTCGCGCCCGGTCGCCATGCGGCCGAAGTCCGGCGCGGGCAGGGCCGCCCGGTCCAGCTTGGCGTTGCCCGTCAGCGGCAGCTCCGCCAGCGGGACGACGGCGGCGGGGACCATGTAGTCCGGCAGCCGTCCCGCCGCGTACCTCCGCACCGCGGAGCCCGTCACGCTCTCCCCCTCGGCGGGCACCACGTAGGCGACCAGTTGGCTGTGGTCGGCCTGGCTGGTGTGGGCTACCACCGCGACCCGCGCGACCCCCGGGCAGCCGGACAGCACGTTCTCGATCTCGCTCAGCTCGATCCGGAACCCGCGGATCTTCACCTGCGTGTCGGCCCGCCCCAGGAAGACCAGCAGCCCGTCACCGGTCCACCGGGCCAGGTCCCCGGTCCGGTACATCCGCTCGCCCGGCGCGCCGAAGGGGCAGGCCACGAAGCGTTCCGAGGTGAGGCCTGGCCGGTTCAGGTAGCCGCGGGCCAGCCCGCCGCCGGCCACGTACAGTTCTCCCCCGACGCCGGGCGGGACCGGCTGCAGGAAGCCGTCCAGCACGTAGATCCGGGTGTTGTCCAGCGGGCGGCCGATCGGCACCGACGCCGGCACCCGGTCGCCCGCGGTGAAGGGGAGGTGGGTGGCGAAGGCGGTCGTCTCGGTCGGCCCGTAGGTGGACCGCACGACCATGTCCGGATGGGTCTCCAGCAGAGTCCTCACCGCGGCCGCCGAGACCACGTCGCCGCCGGTCGACACCTCGCGTACCCCGGCGAAGATGTGCGGGGTCTGCTCGCCCAGCGCGGCGAACAGGCCGGCGGTCGCGTGGACGTTGGTGATCCGGTGGGCGGCGATGAACCGCTCCCGGTCGGCGGCATCCAGGTCACCGGCCGGCGCGACCACGACGGTGCCGCCGCGCAGCAGCGGCACCCACACCTCGTAGGTGGAGGCGTCGAAGGCGTGGTTGGCCTGCACCATGACCCGCTCGGTCACCTCGGCGGGCCAGGCGCCATCCAGGCAGAAGTCGACCACGTTGCCGTGGGTGACCGCCACTCCCTTCGGCACCCCCGTCGATCCCGAGGTGTACATGACGTACGCCAGGTTGGCCGCGGCCGGGACAACCGGGAAGGGGCCGTCGCCGGCCGGCACCTCCGAGGGGACCCGGACGATGTTGGCGGCGGGCAGGCCGCCCTCGCGGGTCATCGGGTGGTCGATCGTGGCCTGGCCGACCAGCAGCGCCACGGGTGCGGCCTCGGCGATCACGGCCTTCATCCGCTCCAGCGGGTTGGCGGCATCCAGCGGCACATAGGCGGCGCCCGCCTTCACCACCCCGAGCAGCGCCACCACCAGCTCGGCCGACCGCTCCATCAGTACCCCGACCAGGCTCTCGGTGCCCACGCCGAGCGTGGCCAGCAGACGGGCGAGCCGGTCGGCGCGCGCGTTCAGCTCCTGGTAGGTCAGCGTGACGTCCCCGTCGATGGCGACGGCGTGCGGATGCTCGGCGACGCGTCGCTCGAACGCCGTGACCAGCGACCCGGCGTCCACCGGCACCGCGGTGTCGTTCCACCGCCGGATCACCAGATCCCGGCCCGTCTCGTCCAGGATGCCGACCGTGCCGACACGGGCGGCAGGGTCGGCTGCGATCGTAGCCAGCACCCGCACCATGGCGGCGGCCAGCCCCTCGGCCATCTCCCGCTCGTACACCTCGGGCTGGTAGGACAGCCGCAGCTCCAGCCGGTCCCGGCCGGGGACCACGGCCAGCGCGAGCGGATAGTGCGGCGCCTCGTGCCCCCCGGCCGGAGTGATCGTCAGGTCGCGGTCGTCAGCCATCGCGGAGACCCACGACGAGTCGAGCGGGTAGTTCTCGTAGGCCAGCAGCGTGTCGAAGGTGGCGCCGGGGCCGGTGATCCGCTGGATCTCGGCAAGGCCCAGGTAGTGGCAGGACATCAGCGCCGTCTGGCGGGCCTGCAGCGCCGTAAGCATCTCGGCGACCGGCTGGGCGGGGTCGAGCGGCACCCGGATCGGCACGGTGTTGATGAACAGGCCTACCATGTCCTCGACCCCGGGCAGTTCGGGCGGGCGGCCCGCCACCACCGCGCCGAACACCACGTCACGGCGGCCGGCCAGGCGGCTGACCAGCAGTGCCCAGGCGCCTTGGACGACCGTGTTCATCGTCAGCTCATGACCACGAGCGAGGGCCCGCAGGGCGGCCGTCAGCTCGGGGCTCACCGACGTGTTCACGCGCTCGGCCGGCTGCGGCTCACGCACCGGATCGGGCTGGGCCACCAGGGTCGGCTCGTCCGTCCCGGCCAGCTCGACCCGCCACGCCTCACGGGCGGCCTGGCGGTCCTGGCGGTCGAGCCACTCCAGGTAGTCCCGGTACGGCGAGACCGGCCTGAGCCCGCCCGTCGTGCCTCCGGCCTGGTAGACGGCGAACAGCTCCCGCGTGAACATCGGCTGCGACCAGCCGTCCAGCAGGATGTGGTGGATGGTGAGCACCAGCCGGTGGCGCCGCGCACCGAACCGGATCAGCAGAAAACGCAGTAGTGGCGGCTGCGCCGGGTCGAACCCGCGGTCCCGCTCCTCGGCGGCCAGCCGCATGGCCTGTTCCAACGCCGCTTCTTCCGCCAGGTGCGCCAGGTCGACCTCACGCCACGGCAGCCGTACCTTCCTGGCGATCACCTGTACGGGCTGGTCCAGGCCGGAGAGCTGCTGGAACCCGGCTCGTAGGTTGGCGTGCCGGTCCAGCAGGGCCTCCCCGGACGCCCGCAGCAGCGCCGGGTCCAGCGGCCCGGTCAGATCAAGGTCACGCTGGCCGGAGTAGACGTCGCCGGTCCGCCCGTCGTAGAGCGTCTGGAAGAGCAGGCCCTCCTGTAGCGGGGACAGCGGCCACAGATCCTCCACGTCGAGCTGGCTCACCGGTCTCTCCTCTCGTGCGTGTTCCGCGCTAGTTCGGCCGCCACCACGTCGAGCTCGCCCTGCGCCATGGCGAGCAGCGGGAAGTCGGAGGGGGTGTGCCCGCCCGCCTCGGGGCGCGCGGCGTGCTCGGCCAGCCCGGTCAGCATCGCCACCCATCCCTCGGCGAGGGCAGCGACCCGCGCCTCGTCGAACAGGTCGCCGGGCCAGGACAGCAGGACGGTGAGCTCCGCGCCCGCCGGCCCGTCGCGCACGACGCCGCCGGCTTCCAGCGCGTAGGAGGCGGGCAGGGTACCGGTGTCGCCGCCCAGACCGAGCTGCCACCAGTCCGCCTGCTCGTCGCCCTGGGCCCTGGGCGCGAC